>JBJXHA010000320.1:0-4872 GCA_046160275.1 Bacteroidia bacterium
ACAGCACCTAATGTTTTCATCAGCCCTTGTTGTTGAAAATTTTCTGTGATTCGTTGATCTAACATATTAGAATGTAAGAAGTAGATGAGTTGAAAGAATAAGACAACTGTTATACTATCGTTTATAGTATGATTTGGGCTAAAAAAAATAGCCTCCTCTACGTCACGTAGAAGAGGTTTTTTCCTAACATGAAACCCTTTTAACCCTAATTGCTATGAAAACTCACTGCAAGTATATAGCGTTTTTTTGTAAAAAGCAAATTTTTTTTAACTTTTTTTAATAAAAATAATCAAATTTTTCTACAAAAAGCTGATTACCAAAGATTTAAACACACACACACATCTGTCTTTTTAATTTAAATTATTTATTCCCCTAATAATAGGGATAACTTTGCAATTCGGGTATCAAAATTTATAAATGTGTGAGTTTGCTTGTTAACAAAAAAAAATAACACCCACCGAAGCGAGTGTTATTTGGGGGATAATCGAATGAGTCTTGATATTTCCTATACACACAGTTACTGCTTCTTAGGCGTTGTGCTATTTGCATTTTGCATCGTAGGCTGTGGCATAGGCGGAGGAGGGGGCAGTGTTGCACCTGGATTTTGTTTTAACAAATAAGTATTGGCTTCGGCAAAAGTAACACGCAAGCCATCAATATACGGCACAACCCAAGCATCTTTGATACCTATTTTTTTCAATTCTTCGGCAAACAATTCTGCGTCTTGTTGTGTCCTTGCGTTTCCTAGCATGTATTTGTTCAAACCATCTACTTTTTCTTCCAAGAAATCATCAGCCTTTGCAGGCTTATTTTTCATTTCATGTTGAGAAAAAGCACCAATTTGCACACGATAGATAAGTCCAGGTTTTACCCCAACTTCTACTACTTTTGTTGCACTTTTGAACGAAACTTCTAGCTTATCAATTTTCTTTTGAAGCGACTGCTTTTCCCCTTTCATCTGCACATTTTCCCACTTTAAGCTGTCCACTTGATTTTTGACAGAGGCTACCTCATTTTCCTTAGACGTTTGCACAGACTGAAGTTGAGCAATTTGCTCTTTCAATTCCGTGATTTGATTTTGATACATTTCAAAATCGCGCTTCAAAGACAAAGGATTTTTTACGTACCCTTTTCCTTTGCTTTTCCAGAACTTTTCCTCTTGCTTGGGAGATTGCGCAAAAGAACTTAATGCTACGATTAACATCAATGTAGCAAATATTACCCCTTTTGAAAATAGCTCAAATTTCATGTCGTAACACTATTAGTTTTGAACAAATTGAACCATAAAAGAGCTTGTGTATCAAATCTTCTAAGGCTCTTGATTATATAGATTAGGTTGATTTTCTCTTTAATCTAAGTTACTAATATTTATTCGCAAAAACCTTACCAAAAACTACTTTTCAGAAAATTCCGAATTTTATGTTTTTGAAGAAAGTCGCTTCACATTCTAAATATTTTCTTTCATTGAAAAAAAACTTGCAAGATGTGAATTTATTTCTTTAATAAAGTTTGGGTTTTTGCGTCAATACCTTTAATTTTGCGCCATGATTGGTTCACTTTTTTAGAATCCATCATTTTTGCTTCAATTCTTTCATATAAGGCTTGACAAAAACCGTGCCTTGCGTATTTTTTTTTCTTACATTTTCATAAAAAAGCTAACATAATGGCAAAAGTTACCGTTGTTGGTGCAGGCGCAGTAGGCGCAACTTGTGCTGACGTACTTGCCCAAAAAGGCATTGTAAAAGAAGTAGTTTTACTTGACATCAAAGAAGGGTTTGCTGAAGGAAAAGCAATGGACATTTCCCAAACCGCAGCACTTTTAGGCTTTGATACTGTGGTTACAGGTAGTACGAATGATTACAGCAAAACGGCTGGTTCTGACGTAGTTGTAGTAACTTCTGGGCTTCCTCGTAAACCAGGTATGACGCGCGAGGAGCTTATTGGTGTGAATGCAGGAATCGTGAGAACTGTAACGCAAAATATCCTTGCACATTCTCCTAATGCTATCATTATCATCATTTCTAATCCAATGGATACGATGACTTATTTGGCATTGAAAGAGTCTGGCTTACCTAAAAATAGGGTAATTGGCATGGGCGGTATTTTGGATAGTTCTCGCTTCAAATACAACCTAGGATTGGCATTAGGCGCGGCTTACACCGATTTGAATGCGAATGTAATTGGTGGGCATGGCGATACAACTATGATTCCTTTGGTGCGTTTTGCTACTTGGAATGGCGTGCCTGTAGGTGGATTTTTGTCGCAAGAGCAACAAGATAAAATCGTGGCAGACACGATGGTAGGAGGCGCAACCTTGACCAAATTGTTAGGTACTTCTGCTTGGTATGCACCAGGTGCAGCAGGCGCAAGTTTGGTTGAAAGCATCATTCTTGACCAAAAGAAATTATTCCCTTGTTGTGTTTATTTGGAAGGCGAATATGGTTTGAATGACATTTGTATTGGCGTTCCTGTAATTGTAGGAAAAGATGGAATTGATAGAATCGTTGATTTGGAATTGAACGAAGCAGAAAACGCTTTGATGCAAAAATCAGCAGCTGCAGTTCAATCTATGAATGATGTATTGAAAACGTTGTAATTCAACGAATTATATAAGCATATTTCCCATTTTTGCCAAGCAAAAATGGGAAATGTTATTTTAATTTATTACATACCCTATAAAATATTTCACAATAACAACAATTTTATAAAAAAATATTATTTACTTTTTCATGCAAAATCTTACATTTTATAAATATCAAGGAACAGGCAACGACTTTATCTTAATAGACAATCGTGGGCAACAATTAGAAAAAGAATTAACCACAGAACACATTGCAAAACTGTGTGATAGGCGTTTTGGCATCGGGGCAGATGGTTTGATGCTCTTATCTGATGCAGCAGGTTACGACTTTCGAATGATTTATTATAATAGTGATGGGCGCGAAAGTTCGATGTGTGGAAATGGTGGAAGATGTATCACCGCTTTTGCAAAAAAAGTAGGACTAGAAAAGGAAGTTTATCACTTTTTGGCAATTGATGGCGAACATGAAGCGATGGAAGAAGCGCGAGGAATTAAGCTAAAAATGGGCAAACCTCATTCCTTTCAGTTGTTTGACAATAACAATATGTGGATTCATACAGGCTCTCCACACTATGTTCAGTTGCATAATGCCGATGTTTCTACCTTAGAGGTGAATGAGTTAGGCAAAAAAATTCGCTACAATGATACCTACAAACAAGAAGGTACGAATGTAAATTTTGTAAACCTTGTGAAAGAAGGCGTGTTGAAAGTGCGCACCTATGAGCGTGGCGTTGAGGCAGAAACCTTGAGTTGTGGCACAGGTGTTACGGCTTGCGCTTATACCTACATCATTTGGAATAGCCGAATCAAAGAAGTTTCTGTACTTACAGAAGGCGGTGAATTGTGGGTAGAAGTCGTTGATTTTCACCAAGAAAGCGAAGCCGTTTATCTTATTGGTGCGGCAACTTTTGTATTTGAAGGGAAAATTACCGTTTATTAGTGTTTTTACTTAACTTTGTCCTCAATTTTTTCACAAATGCAAACGATTTCTATTCATAACCATACTTTTGTTGAGTATCTTACCGCAGCTGAAATTCAGGAGGAAGTAAGTAAATTAGCAAAAAAACTTTCAGAACAGTATGCAGATAGCCCTCCCCTATTCCTTTCCATTTTGAATGGCTCTTTTATGTTTGCCGCAGATTTGATGCGTCAACTCACCATTCAACCTGAAATTCAGTTTGTAAAAGTGTCAACTTATGGCAATGAAATGGAAAGTAGCAAAGAAATCACGACTTTTGGCTTAGAAAATCTTGAAATCAAAGACCGCCACGTTATTATTTTAGAAGATATTGTAGATTCAGGTTTTACTGCCGATTTTTTAGTAAATCATCTTCAAAATCAAGGAGTTGCTTCTTTAAAATTAGCGACCTTATTATATAAACCTGAATCTTTTCAAGGAAAATATGTCCCAGATTTTGTATGCTTCGAAATTCCCCCTTTATTTGTGGTCGGTTATGGCTTAGATTACGCACAAAAAGGGCGCGAACTTGGCAGCATTTATCAGTTAAATAATGGATAGTGGATCCATTCTCAACTCTTAATTTTCACTTAAAAATTATGACATTTGATTTATTCAATGAAGATTTGCTAAAATTAATCTTTTCTGCGGTGGCAGGAATGATTATTGGCATTGAGCGAGAGCTACGCGGCAAGGCGGTAAATGTGCATACGATTGCCTTGGTGGCTTTGGGTGCGACTTTGTTCACGATGGTTTCGGCAAAAATTGGCGGCAGTAGCCCCGACCGTATCGCAGCTAACATCGTAACAGGTGTAGGTTTTTTGGGCGCGGGCGTAATTTTTAAAGAAGGATTTAACGTAGTAGGGCTTACAACCGCTACCGCAATCTGGATTGCCGCAGGGATTGGAATGGCGATTGGTGTAGGCGCGTATGAAATTGCAACTTCCGGGTTAATTGTTATTTCTATTGTGTTATTGGTATTTGAAAAAATCCCTGATGTGGTAGATTATTTCCGTGAACACCAAACCTACCGTATTTATCACGAAATAGGAGTAAGCATGCAAGAAAACTTTGAAACTCGCCTTAGTAGCCTCAACCTCCGCTTTCAATTTGTGAGAACTGCAAAATTAGACGGCAAAGCCTTGCTTGTCTATGATGTTTACGGCAAAAAAGCCAATATCATCGCCCTCAATCAGCAGTTACAAGAAGATGCAGAAGTCGTAGGGTTTGAGTATTCGTAATTTTTTTACTGATAAACACAAATACAATAGGGCAAAAAACTTTACAGTTTTTTGCCCTATTGCCTTTGTAAGCCGCAATAAACTTATTGTTG
>JBJXHA010000321.1:0-4764 GCA_046160275.1 Bacteroidia bacterium
AAATAACTGTTGTGAAATAGTTTATCCGTATTAGTGGTTAATAAAGGCTTCCTATTCATCAGAATAGGAAGTTTTTTTAGACCTACATAGGTTTTTCCTGAACCTATGTAGGTCTAAAAAAATACCTTATATTGCAAGCGCAAACCTCAAAACGAATAATTCATGCAAAATATTGATTATAAGAGAATTAGCTTTTTGTTTTTCTTCTTTTCACTCACCCTGTTACTCTTTCTCCCCCATTTTATGGCTCGCCCCATGTTTTTAGATGGCGTTACCTATGCCACAATTGCACGAAACATGAGCGAAGGCATTGGTAATTTTTGGTTTCCGCAATACACTTGCCTTCGAAATGAGCCTTTTCACATACAACCTCCTTTGGCTTTTGGCTTAAACTCGATTTTATTTCGCATTTTTGGCGACGCCGATTGGGTGGAAAAAGTATATAGTTACCTAACTTTATGTGTTTCGCTATTTTTAATCACGCGGCTTTGGCATTTTTTCACAAAATCGCTCACTTTAGCAGGACTTCCCCTTCTTTTGTGGCTACTTACCCCGATTGTTGCTTGGTGTTATCGAAATAATATGCTCGAAAATACGGTGAATGTTTTTGCCCTCGCTTCTATTCTTTTTCAATTGACAGCCACAGAAAAGGCAAACATCACCCAAAAAGCCTCTCCCCTCGCCCTTGCTGCCCTTTTTCTGCTTGCAGGTTTTTTGACAAAAGGCTTGGTCGCTTTGTTTCCGCTTGCAACTTTACCCCTCTATTATTTCACGGTCAAAAAAGGGAGTTTTCGGGAACTTTTTCAATCTCTTGCCTTGTTTTTGGCTTGCTTTCTGGTGCTTATCTTGTTATTAGTTTTCCTACAAGCTGCCGCGCTTGAAAATTTGAAAGCTTATTTTACGGCTGTGAACAAAATGCTACATGAGAAAACAACTGATACTCATTTGTTTATGCTGTATCGTTTATTGCAAGAAAGCCTTGTGACGGTCGCCTTTTTTCTGTTCGCTTGGATAGTGACAAAGCGAAAACAAATTTCGCGGCCGATTCACAAGGAAAGTCTTTTTCTGTTTTTCATGGCTTGTGCTGCTTCTTTGCCCATGATGATAAGTTTGCGCCAATCGCAGTATTATGTAATGCCTGCGATGATTTATGTAGCATTAGGTGCAGCCTTGTGGATTCGCCCTATTGTGTTATTTATTTGGGAGAAAATCACGCATTTTCAACTTCATCTTTGGAACTTACTTAATTTACTGTTGCTAGGAGTTGCTCTTTTTCTTTCTTATCAACAGAAAGACGCGCTACTTTATGCCCACGAAACATTTGAAGATGTGCAGAAAATCAGCAAAATTCACCCTTCGCGCAAAGTGTTAAAAGCCTGCTATCAGCTCGAAACAGCATACGAATTAAAAGCTTATCTTTATCGTTATCACCATATTACGTTGGATACCGATTTATATAATGAAATCAAGCCTGATACCGTACTCTTACCTAATTACGAAGGTTGTTCTTTTATTGATATGCCTACTTATGAGCAAGCAAATTTGGGCTTGAAAAAATATCATTTGTATGTAAAAAAGAAATAAAAGAAAGGAGATTTGGGTAAAAAGTGGTATTTTTTATACCAAATATCAGTTCCCAAATACAAAATATTCCTTATCTTTGTCGACAACATTCTTTTATTCTATTGCCTTATGCCAACCTTACAAACACCTCATTTTTCACTTGCTTTGCCAAAAGATTGGACACATCAACAACTTTCTGAAGAAAGTTGGATTTGGCAAAAAGAAACAGATACTTTTATTTTGCAAGTGCAATGTACTGATTTTGGGAATTTGTCTAAGGAAGAAATTCCGAAGGTTATGCTTACTTTTTTTAGCCAAGTTGAGTTGTCAGATGGGCGAAAAATGAAACCCGTAGAAGGTACGAATATTCCGCTTACAGATGGTTTAGCCTATCAATATTGCGAAGGGGAAGACATTGAGCAGCAAGGCGATTTCTATTTGGTTTATTATGGTGGACTCCGAAATTGCACCGAAAATGGGCATTTGTTTAGTTTTTGGGTAAAGATGGTGATGGATATGAAAAATTTATTTTTTGGCTTAGAACAGCATAAAACCGAAACTTTTGACCTTATCGAAAAAATCGTTTGGAAAACACCTGCCCCTGCCTACCAAGCAGCGCAAGTTCACCCTTTCGTGCAAAAATTGGGGCAAACCAAACTCTCTTTTATGGAATCCTACAACTCAGGTAATCAAGGTGGCGGATACAGCATCGAAGAAACTTACTTTTTTTACGAAAATCAAACTTTTTCTTATCGCTACACTTATATTATGTCTGCATACAGTTATGGCGGTATGAGTTTAGGCGGTGGACATAAAGACACAAAAAAACGCGGGCAATGGGACATTTCTAGCGATGGAAAAACGCTGCTGTTATATTTTGAAGATGGCAGCACCGCACAAAAATCTATTACCTTGTTTCAAGGGAAAATACAATTAGCGGACAGGGTTTATTTTTGGAATAAAATAACTTAAGTAATGGATAATTAATTACACTGTAAATTAAGTTTTATTACATTTCGCTCTAGTTGTCATATTGGAAATATCTTATCACGCAATGTGTTCAAGCTAGATTTGATAAGATATTTACAATATGACCAGCCCGCAAAAATATCAGAAATTTTCCTTAACAGTGTATTAATAATGGATAATGATTAAAATTGTTGATTATCAGATACTTATAATAAGTTAAAAACCCGAATACTTTTGATAAAGTACTTAGATTATGTTTAAAAATGAATAAGTTCTAAATCAACGTCTTAACCAACTCACTAATTCAGAAGAATCCACACAAGCAATGTTTTAAAGTGTTAGTTGTGTAGATTCTTCTGAATTGAAAATGAGGGGGTTGATAATCAATCAACTAAATTTTAAACATACTCTTAACTCAACATTCTTGTTTCTAAAATCTCTTTAAATTTACGTAAAATCGCCACAATTTGGATTAATTCATGTGCCTTAGTACAATCATAAGTATTTGAAATACAGTAGGTTTTATTTTCTAATATCACAAACTCCCAATGTTTCCCTATCACCGTGCAACCATAAAGCGGCTTGTCATTTTTATTTAGCTCTTGGGCAATCAAAAAAGCCTCTAATAATTGCGCAGTTACATCGCCTTTTGGGTCTTTTTGCTTTTTATATTCTTGAAAATAAAAATAGGGCGTTTCTGGCACTTCCAAAATCCCCGTAGCAATCATCATATTGGCTTTTACTTTCAAAAAATACCCTTGCACAATCGCTTCTATCGTAAGTTCATAGTACTTTTTGTATTGCAATGTTTCCCTTAAATGTCCCAAAATCAACACAGGTGAGATAAAATTCATCTTCAACATTTCCTCATTCCAACCTGCAATTTGCGTCAACAAATCCAACATAATTTCATCAAACAAATACTGCTCTCCCACACTCAGCGTAGTAGTCGTGTTTGTCCATTCTGACATAAGTGATGTGCTGTTATCGCCTACCAAACGTTGTAAGCCAAACATTTTGATAAGTTCAGCTTCGCTATATGATTTTATTTTTTTCGGCATTTGCTTGTCTTTTATTTTCTTTGCAAAAATACACTTCCTTTGTTTCAAAAACAACTGAATTTTTCCTTACCTTTGTGCTTGTTTTTGCATAAAAGACAACCTTTATTCTTGGTCATTGTTGCGTTATAACATTGAACCAAGCCAAATTGACAAAGGGTATTAAATTTATAATTATTATTTTTATAGCGTTCGGAACGCTATAAAAGCCACATTTTATTCTATTTTCTTATGAAAAAAGTAACCTTCCTTCTCCTTTCAGGGATTTTTTTAATCATGGCATGTGCTAAAGTGCCTTTTACGAATCGCCGTCAAGGGCGATTATTGCCAGAATCTATGCTTTCGAGCATGGCACTTACAGAGTATCAGTCGTTTTTGTCTCAAAATCAATTGAGTAAGAACGCAACACAAGCAGAGATGGTGCGGACTGTAGGCGAAAATTTGAAACAAGCGGTAGTACGCTTTTATACGCGCACAGGACGTGCGAAAGAATTGGCAAATTACAAATGGGAGTTTAATTTAGTGGAGTCGCCCGATATAAATGCGTGGTGTATGCCCGGCGGAAAAGTGGTCGTTTATACAGGATTGATGCCTGTGGCGCAAGATGCTGATGGGCTTGCCGTGGTTATGGGGCATGAAATTGCACACGCTTTGGCGCATCATGGTAATGAAAGAATGTCGCAAGGGTTAATCGCGCAAATGGGGGGCGTTGCCTTGCAAGTAGCAACGGCAAATCAACCTGCACAAACGCATAATTTGTTTATGCAAGCCTATGGAATTGGGGCGCAAGTGGGTGCATTGCTTCCCTTTAGTCGTTTGCAAGAAACTGAATCTGATGAAATTGGGCTATATTTGATGGCAATGGCGGGCTATAATCCTGACAAGGCTGCCGATTTTTGGAAAAGAATGTCGGCAAAAGCAGGTGCAAAACCGCCCGTTTTTCTTAGCACGCATCCAGATGATAGTAAACGCGCTGCAAACCTTAAATCTTTAGTTCCTAAAGCAAAAATGATGGCAGAAAAGTATAAAGCATCGTAGTAGGTCGGCAAAGAAAGTGGTAGGTAAGGTTTTTTTCAAAAAAATTGGATAAACTTTTGCAAACTAAAATAATTTTCATACTTTTGCAGCCCAAAGTAAAAAACAATGAAAAGAACATTCCAACCCAGTAGAACGA
>JBJXHA010000322.1:0-11128 GCA_046160275.1 Bacteroidia bacterium
GTTGCCGTAGGAGGAGGAGTTAAACTCACATTGGTCGTATAAACGTCAGAACAACCATTATTGGTAACGGTTACTGTATAAGTACCTACATTTGCCGCTTGCACATTTGTTAAGAGTGGGTTTTGCGCAGCGGAAGAGAAACTATTTGGACCCGCCCAAGCGTAAGTACCTCCCCCTGTAGCATTTAAAGTAACATTACCGCCTGCACACACAGGGCTTGTATTGGAAGCACTACCCGTTACACTATTAATTTGAACCGAAGTCGTAGTAGTATTTGTACAGCCATTGTTAGAAACGGTAAGTGAATACGTTCCTGCATTGGCTGCAGTTACATTATTAATTGTTGGATTTTGTGCAGAAGAAGTAAAACCATTCGGTCCTGCCCAGTTATAGGTTCCTCCCCCTGTGCCTTGTAAATTTAAGGTAGCTCCCACACAAATGGCAGAGTTGCTACTTGCATTTGCGGTTGGAACTGCGTTTACTGTAATATTTTGCGTTTGTGTCGCATTACAAGGAGCTGTTCCCCCAACCGTATAAGTTACGGCTACGGTTTGTCCACCCAAACCTGCGGGATTGAACGTATTTCCTGTTACCCCAGTACCTGACCATGTTCCACCAGTACTCGTGCCTACTGCAAGCAATGTATTCAAGTTAATAGAGGCTGCATTTGAACATAATGCTGCAGGTGGATTCCAGTTGGCACTATAAGGATTGGTAACGGTAATAGGAATAGTTGCCGTTCCTGAACAAGTACCATCATTATAGGTGTAAGTTACATTATGTACACCCGGTCCTGCACCGGAAGGCGAGAAAGTACCAGAGCCATTATTGAAATTCGTTACACTTGTACCCGAAAAAGCGGCAGTTACCCCAGTAATCGTAAAAGTAGTGGTAAAACAAGGTGTACCTGTAGCATCATGGTCAAAAATACCTGTACTAATTTGTACGCCTGTATTATTATTGTATAATTGCCAAGGGAATACACCATCGGGAAAATCATCGCACCATTCTATCGTGTAAGTTTGCCCTACAGTGAAAAAAGTACCCGTAATTGTCCATGTTGTACTCGCAGGTACAGTACCAAGTGGGAAAGACCCTACAATAGGACCACCTGTCCCCGCACCTTGATAAAAAGTAAGGCTATTCTCTGTATCAGACCAAATATCCGTTTGAATTACAAAGTCAAAGCTAGGCGCGATATACCCACCTGCTTGTGTTTCGTCCCATGCAAGTAAATCTACAGAAGCCGTTGAACAAGGCACAGAAATTGGCTGTGTGATAGGAGTTAGCCCTCCTGTTGGATACACATCAAAACCTACTGTTGGACATAAGACGGAACAATTGGTAGAACCAGCTCCCCCTGTTTGTGTCAAGCTAATGTTTGTAGCACTGTTGCTAAAATTCGTTACCAATAAGACATATACTTGTCCTGTTGTGCCTCCTGTAATATTGATGTATTCTGTTGCGCTAATGCTATAACTACAATCTACGGGCGCGCCATACGAATCGCATAATAACTCTGCTTGTGTCACACTTGCAAAAGGTCCCCATAAAGCAAAGTCCACATCTAAAACAGCAGAATTTGTAAGGGTAATGTCTATATTTCCTGCGTTATCAACTTCTAAATAATACCAAGCAGGATTGGGTGTTGTCCATAAACAACCATAATCATTTCCCGGATTAGTAATGTCAGCATCTTGTTGGTTTACTCCACCTGGAAAAGAAACCCCCGTAGTAGTGCATATTCCATTGCCATACAAGTCATTGCAAGAAATACCTTGCGCTTGTAGATAGATGGGGTGAAGCAAGAGATAAATAGAAAAAATGTAGAAAAGTTTTTTCATGAACATAAAAAAATTAAGTCGTTAATGAGTTTGAGAAGCCATGACCAGCTGATTTTCGAGAAGGAAACACAATTTTGAAATACGTTGTATATTCCAAAGATTTATTCATTGGGAGAAGTGTTTCTTTTCTGAAGAGATAGGAGTCAAGGAAAGAACGAAGGTGATTATTTTTTAGCCGCCTTTTTAGCTGCAGTAGCTTGTTG
Organism: Bacteroidia bacterium; assembly: GCA_046160275.1. Lineage (GTDB taxonomy): Bacteria > Bacteroidota > Bacteroidia > J057 > J057 > JBJXHA01. The sequence continues at coordinate 2,048 of JBJXHA010000322.1, forward strand.
TGCTGCTAATTGCGTTTTTTTATCCGCAATAGTAGCTTGTAATTTTGCTACATTTGCAGGATTGGGATTTGCTTGCTGCTGCACCACTGCTAACTTTTGCTCTAATTTTGCAATTTGAACATCAAGTGGCTGACTTGGAGCAACATGAGCTGTGAGTGTAGGTTTTCTTTGCTTAGAAACTTTTGGGGCATCTTGGGCAAAACACAAGCCTAACATCATAAACGAGCAGGAGAGAAATACGGTAAGCTTTCGCATGATTTGATAAAATATTAATAGTTAAAATAACCCTTTTTGTCGAGTAGAGGCGCACAGTTCATTTGCGCGCTCAATTTAAAGGCTTTTTGGCGGATTTACAATTTTTTGCAAAAAAAAATATGCGAATCTTTAATTTCTTAGGAAATATGACATTTAAAAAGCCGCCAAAACACGCGTCTCGCACTGTTTTCTATGATTTTCCGAATCGTATAAAAACTTTTACGAAAAGTTACACAATCAACCAAGAATTTTGTATTTTTGGGCGGTTAATTTCATTCTTTACTTATTCCACAAATGAACAAAGTCGCATATATTATCCCTTCCCTTTTGTTATTGGGAGTTTTTGGTTATTTTATGGTTAGTTCTAATAAAAAACCCAAAGATGTAGTTTCTGTCGCACAGTTTGAGGGTTGGCGAAATACAAAACTCTCAGTAAATAATAAACTATTCACGATTTCTTTTCCCAAAGAATATGTTTCCATTCATCGAGATACTTTAGCTTGGACTGCTAAAATGCCCAAAGATAAAATGCAAGGTGTTCTTGTTACTATTATGGAAAAAGGGAAAGAGGTCGCAATGGGTAGCCCTTTTGTGCAAGTAGCGTATTTTAGCAAAAAAAACCCAGGTTGCAGTACCATTGATTCGGTGTTGTTCAACCTTAATAAAATGATGAAAAATAACCCCTCAGCCCAAATTACCAAAGAGGTATTTAACCTGCCATCGGTTTCTGGTCGCCCTGTATATTGTGAGTATATTCATTTAGATAAGCGCGAATTTCAGGGGAAGGAGTTCCATGAACAATACTATGCCTATGCCTACCTAGAACACACCGCCGATTATTGGATTACCATGACCTTATCCACTACCTCCAAAACAGAATTTGCAGATTGGGAGCCTAGATTTCATAAAATATTGGAGTCGTATCGGGATTAAAAACCTCTAATATTTAGCTAAAAATGAAGTATTTATCTCTGTTTTTGTTTTTCACTTTTCTCTTTACTGGGGAGATGAAGGCGCAATACCCTTTTAACTATCTTAAACCTAATAAAGAAAATGGTTGGAATATTTTTTCTATTAATCAGTTGATACAAAATTTTTTATTTCAATATGATAATGAAACAAGTTTGTGCCTAGCTGATAAAATCCAACAAAAATATACCAAAAAAGAAACGAGTGCATGGTCAAACCAAACAAAATTGGACATTGTTACACAGCTTCACGTGGAATGTTACCTAGATGCTAACCCAGACTTAGTACTAGACCAAGAATATCGCTTGGAAGCCGATTCGCTTATAAATCAAAAAAAATACGCGGAGGCATTGAATAATTTACTTACGTTAGAAGAAGATAGTGTAGCAACAGCCAATGATTATAATAGTATAGGCTGGTGTTTTTTGTTGACAAAACAATATAGCAAAGCTATAAAATACCTAAAAAAAGGAGAAAAACTTGATGAGGTAAATTTATTCATACAAGGAAACTTGGCACATGCTTATCTATTAACCAATGAGGAAGAATTAGCAATGAGGCTTTACAAAAAATATAAAGGGCAAAATATAAATGAAACCATTAGTTGGGAATCAATGGTTGCGCATGATTTTGAAAAATTTAAGGAGGCTGGAATTTCTCACCCTAAATTTGAAGAAGTATTACAAGTTGTTTCTGCAAAATGAAAAAAGAAGGGGAAGGGGTAACGTAGGATTCCTTTCGTTTTACTATCCTATTTTTTCCTTGTTGGTAATAAACTATCTACCAACAAGGAAAAATAGCCATCTAATTACGCTCTTCCCAACTGTTTCAATAAGCGAAAATGAGAAACAACGGCTTCAAACATGGTGGGATATTGGCGGTACTGAATGTTGAAATCTTGACAAACTTTTTGCACAATCTTCTGAATTTCAGGGTAATGAATGTGGCTAACTTTGGGGAAAAGGTGGTGTTCTACTTGGAAATTCAAACCGCCTAAAAACCAAGAAACGATGGAATTATCGGTGGCAAAATTCGCTGTAGTATTCACTTGATGAATTGCCCATTCGTAAGTCAAACGCAAATCATCGTGAGAAGCATCTTCAAATTCTGTGATTTCAACTACGTGCGCCAACTGAAATACGATTGCCAATACCCAACCCAACGTCAAATTCATCAACACAAATCCTATCAAAAAAGGAAGAAAACCCACTTGCCAAATCGGAATTACCAAATAAACAAAGACATAAAAAACTTTACCCGCCCAAAAAATAAGATGCTCTTTTAGACTAAAATCTTTAATTGGACTGTTGAGGACTTTTTTCTGAAAATACTTTTGAAAATCATTCACAAATACCCACACAAAAGCAATCAAACCATATAAAAACATTCCATAAATATGTTGATAGCGATGTACGCCTTTTAGCGGTTGCGTAGGCGCGAAACGCAAGAGCGAACTTTGCACAATGTCAGCGTCCCAGCCATCAATATTGGTGTAGGTATGATGCGCAACATTATGTTTCACCTTCCAAAGGGTGGCATTACTTCCCAAAATATTCAAAGTATAACCCATCAAATTATTTACCCAATCTTTGGTAGAATAACTGCCATGGCAGCCATCGTGCATGATGTTAAAGCCAATAAAAGCCGCGTTCATGCCAAACAAAGCAGACAAAGGCAAGGCAATCCACCAAACAGGCGTGAAAAAAACCAGTTGTATGTAGGCATACAAAGCAAAAGATAAAAACGCAAAGGTTTTTAGGTACAACTTCCAATTTCCTGTGGAAGCTAACTGTTTATCTGCGAAATACTTATCTACCTCCGCTTTGAGCGCAGTGTAGAAAGGACTGGGACGATTGTTGAATGTTACGCGATACATAGAAAATGACGAAAATAGTTCGTTATATCTCTATAACGAGTTGAGTAGTAAATGTGTTTGCAAAGGTAATTCTTTTTGGGGAGAAAGATATAATTGAAGATTTGTTTTTTCTTATAATTAGCCTTTACTTTGCATGATAATTGGATAAATTTAAAATCACCATAGAATAAACTTATGTATATTCAAGCAATTCAAATTAGAAATTTTTGGCAGCAAGTTGACATAAAATGGGCGTTAAACCCCGATGTTAATGTGTTGATTGGCGAGAATGGTGTAGGAAAAACTACTATCTTAAATCTCATTTATGAAATTCTTAAAAAGAACGAACTGGATATTGATGTCAACCTTTTTAATAGTATTGATGACATGGCTGTCAAGTTTTCTGATGATACTTTCACTTTGTTTGACGTGGAGGGGAGAAAAGGAAATGTGGAAGTTTCAAAATTTTCTGTAAATAAAATTTCTACTTTTGATACAGAAGACTCGGTTATTAAGCAATTAGTGGCATTAAGGGAATCCTTTTATAAATATCAACGCGATTTATCAAAGCGAATAGAAGATTTATTGAGTGAGGAAGACGAAAGCGAATTAGGGAAAAAGCCATTAAATGAAATAAAGAACCACATTTTCGGGAAAAAAAAACTTTTTATTGAAAAGTTGAATGCTCTTTTTCATAACACAGGGAAAACTTTTGAGGAGGAGAATTTTGTGTTTATCAAAAAAGGACATAAAACGCCGATTGAAATCACACAATTATCCTCTGGCGAAAAACAAGTGATGCTGCTCTTACTTACTGCCCTACTTCAAAGAGATAAACCTTGCATTTTGCTATTAGACGAGCCAGAAATTTCCTTACATTTAGAATGGCAAAGGCGAATTATTCAAGACATACTATCGCTTAATAGCAATTGCCAGTTAATTATTGCTACACATTCTCCCAGTATTTATTTTAATGGATGGAATCATTGCAAATTTCATATTGAGGACATTATCACACAAATTACCTTTGAAAACGATTTAGCATTACCTAGAACGGAGCATGCAGAAGAGGTGGCTGATTTACAAAATCGGTTACGAAATTTAGGTAACTTGTATCAAATTAACAGGGAAATTAGTAATCACTATGGCGATTTATCCATCACAGAGTGCAATACAATGATAAAATTTATAAAAGATGGGTTAAAGGTTACGCCTGATAGTTATACTTATACCACTTTAATGAGTAAAATCGTAAGTGCCGAAGGTAGAAACGGATTCTTTGACCAAATGAAAAAAGCAAAAGTAAAACCGACAGTTGTAACTTACAATGTGCTGATAAAAAAAGCAACTAGTGTTGCAGAAGGGATTGCGTTTTTGGAAAAAATGCAATTAGATAAGCTAAGCCCAGATATTATTACGTTTAGTACTTTATTGGGAAAGTCCAAAATATGGGAAGAAACAGCGCAAGTAGAGAATTGGAGAAAGTATTTTTCTGTATTGCCCAATGAGTTGTATATGAATAAATTGAGAGCTAAATTTTAATAAAGAGAACAATGGCTAAGGAAAAAAACCTTGAAAGCGAGGCTTTGTATCTCAAAGAAAGCCTTTCTCACTTGAACAAGAAGATTGCGTTTTTGGTGGAATCTGAAAGAGATAAAATATTTTGGAAAACGCTGCTAGAAGCTTTTCTGCCAAGTTTAAGAGGGCAAATAGACTTCCCTTTTTATTCACAGTCGTCAGGCAAAGGCGAGGCTTTGAAATATGCAAAATATGTGGACAAAACGCTCATTGTTGCTAGAGATAGTGATAATGAATACTTGTATAAAGAGGATAAGACTTTTGATGTGCCTTTCATTTATCATACCTATTATTATAGCATTGAAAGCCACCTTTGTTACGCTCAAAACCTCAACAATATTATCTATAAGGCTACCCTCTGCGACTATAACTTATTGCCTATTTTAGAAAAATATAGCGAAATTGTTTATCCTGTCTTATTGCATTGGCTATATTTTAAACACATAAACAAACAGATAAGTGCCTTGAGTTGGAAGGAATATGAAAAAAAAGACAATGAGATGAGGATAGTACTTTCTTTGGAAAAGGAAATAGAATCGGTGGGAAGTATAAAAGAGTTAGATTTTCTATTGGAGAAAATAAGCGAAAGGGTTGAACTATGTATTTCAAACCTAGTCGAAAATGAAGATTGGTATGAGGCTTTTCAAGATGGGATAAATGAATATGAAAGTTTTTTAAATGACCATCACAAAATCCCAAAAAATGATGCGCTGTTTTACCTTTCAGGGCATATTATTTTTTCTTATGTTATCGCTCCTTTGATGGAAAAGGTGGTGCTGCTTTTACGTACTGACTATATGGAAACTCAAATAAAGGGAAACATTTCGCAGCAAAAGAATCAAGAAAATAAGTTAAAAGAGTATAAAAACTTGAACCCCGACCTTCCTACTTTATTATTGAGCAGTTTTGAATATTGCCTCATCAATACTTCCGAATTTGAAGCAATCGAAAAAATTAAAAATAAAGTTATAGAAGAGCTAGGACATTGATTATTACGTTATTAATCAACGTCCTAATTCCTATTCCTCCAAAAAAGCCGTAAGTGGGCTACTTGCTTGCGCCGTTTTGAAGGGCTTTGCTAATTGTGATTCGTAGGCGATGCGCCCCGCTTCTACCGCCATTTTGAAGGCTTTTGCCATCGCTACGGGGTTGCCTGCTACGGCGATTGCGGTGTTAACTAATACGGCATCTGCACCCATTTCCATTGCCTCTGCTGCGTGAGAAGGTGCGCCAATGCCAGCATCTATGATGACGGGAATATTGCTTTGGTCAATGATAATTTCGAGCATTGCCCGCATTTGTAAGCCTTTCGCGCTACCAATAGGCGAACCCAAAGGCATCACGGCAGCCGTTCCTACTTCTTCCAATCTTTTGCACAAAACAGGGTCGGCATGAATGTAAGGCAATACCACAAAACCCAATTTTACCAACTCCTCTGCGGCTTTGAGCGTTTCAATGGGGTCAGGCATTAAATATTTGGGGTCGGGGTGAATTTCCAACTTCAACCAATTGGTTTCCAATGCCTCACGCGCAAGCTCGGCAGCAAAAATAGCTTCTTTTGCCGTTCTTACCCCCGAAGTATTCGGCAGCAAATGAAATTGAGGATGGTCGAGATAAGTTAAAATATCGTCTTTTTCATTCTGCACATCTACCCTCCTTAATGCGACCGTAACCAATTCAGAACCAGAAGCCAGCAAAGCTTCTTGCATCAAAGCGGAAGAACTAAACTTCCCCGTTCCTGTAAACAAACGAGAGTGAAATATTTTGTCTGCGATTTGTAGCATTGTGTTGTGCTTTTGTAACGTTTATTTTTTTGATGAAAAGAATGAAGTATATCGGCTCGCAAAGGTAAGGAAAAAATAGGCTTGTTGGGGTAGATATTTTTTATCCCCCAATTTTAGGCGCAGAGATAACAAAAAGAGCGGGGGGATGTGTGACAATCATTCAAAAATGTACTTTTAATTCTTCCTGATTAAGTTCTAACACATTATATTGAGTGAGTAATTCCATAATCAAAGGCATATTTTTTTCAAAGAGTGAGATAAGGTCTTTGTTTGCAATATTCCCTGTGGTAATGTAGAGCAGTTTATAAGGTTGTTGTTTGACAAGGTAAGTATCCCAAAAGTCGGAATCTTTTGTAATCACAGTTCTTTGCTCTTGCATACTAATTTTGCAAATTGTTTCGTCTAACACTACCTCACCTGTACCCAAAGTATTTACATGAAAGGCATCAAAACCCTGCTTAGTTAGCCAAATTGCTAACCGAAAAGAAAGTTGTTCGTCTATGATAAACTTCATGAGTGGGCAAGTTGAAACGTTTTAAAATTTGCAAGCATCATTGCATAATGCAAACACGCAAAAATGTCTTCCCTTTCTAAATTTGGGTAATCCTCCATGATTTCATCATAGGTCATACCCGCAGCCAATAGCTCCAAAACAGTAGCAACCATCATGCGCGAACCCCTAATGGTAGGCTTGCCATGACAAATTAATGGATTAATGGAAATGCGTTGTAATTGCATGATTAGTTTAATTTGTTTTTACAAAGATAGCAAAAAGTGCGGAAATTTGATACGTTTATTTTTACAAAACACCAGAAAAACATAATCTCTCTAACCCTAACCCTCCTTCTTATTCACCAAATACACCCCGCTCAAAATCACAAACATTCCCCCAATTTGCCAAGCATTGATGTTTTCTTCTAAGTAAAAGCCCCAAGCTAGTGCGACAATCGGCATGAGGTAAGTAACGGAAGAGGAAACGACTGCGTCTGTCCATTGAACCAAACGATAAAACAAGACAGTGCTAATTGCGGTGCTTCCAACCCCTAAAATGGCTACAAACATTAAGGAGGACATTCCTTCGGGGTGTGTTTGTATTTTTTCGGGAACTTGAGAGAATAGTAACAAATATATTGCATAAGGAATCCCTATCCAGAATAAACTAAAAGTAGAGATTTGCAAGGAGGGAACATGGTTGAGGTATCTTTTCATCAAATTTACATTTAAGCCGTACAATAATGTCCCTAACACAATAAAAGATGAATAAATAAGGGTTATACGCAAAGGTTCTTCTACTTGATTTATGATCTCTCTCTCACTGCTCAACATTAACAAAAGTGCGCCCAAAAAGCCAATGACAATGCCTGCCGTTTTTTTCCAAGAAAATGCCACACCAAATAGCAAAACGCCTAACAGTAAGGCAAACATCGGAGTAAGAGAATTGAGCATACCTGCAGTCGCACTATTGATTTTGGTTTCGGCTAAGGGAAACAAAAAAGCAGGAATCCCATTTCCAATCAAACCTAACAAAGCCATCATCATTCCATCGCGACGAGAAAGTTTCGAAAAACTTCGTATGGCAATCGGCAAAAAACACGCTGCTGCTACTGTGATTCGAATCGCCCCAACTTCTAAAGGGGTAAAAGCCATCAAGCCTTTTTTCATTAAAATGAAGGAACTGCCCCAAATAAGTGCTAAAAAAATGAGCAGAAAAATGACTTTTGATTGTAAGGAGATATTTTGCATGAAGTGAATTTTGCTACAAAGATAGGCATTTGTAGGGCTAAACGGTAAGTTAAGGCGAAAGTTTAACAATCATTAGGAATAGAAAAAACTGCAAACCCCAAGAAGCGATTTGCAGTTGTATATAAAAAACAGTTGTAAATAATTTAATGGAAAATGGAGAATTGATAAGGGAGAATTACGCGATTCATTATCAATTATTTAAAGATAAATTAAATTATTCAGCAGAAATAATTGCACCCACAGCATTCACTTCCAATGCGCCCTCTTCGCTTTTTACGGTTGTGCCTTCTACCACTACATTTTTCCCTTTACAATCTTTTGGGAAAGCGTATTTGTGTTCTGTGTGAAAAACCACATCTTTGGGCTTGCCGTCTGCACCTTGCGTTTCCATCGAAAGCCAACAACCTTGCCCTAAGCAAACACCTGTGATTTTGCCTTGCATTTTCACTTTTTGATTTTCAGCCGTAGCCACCTTCGTAAAATCAGCGATTGGAGTTGCCCCTTCTCCTGTGATACGTGCGCCAAAAAAGCCTACTTTGCCATCGGCAGTAATGCTATCTTTTGGGCCGTTAGCGGCGGCATCTTTGCCTTTTTCATCATGTCCACCACAACTAGACAGCGCGAAAGCTGCCGCAAAAAAGAATAGAATTAGTTTGTTCATTTTAAGAATATTTAAAAATGGATTGTGTTGAAAATAAAGTATCAAACTTGCTTTTTTACCATCAAGTTTCACAAAGTATTTTCCACAAAGATACACAAAATTAACTATCAAGGATTTTTTCTTTGTGTTACTTTGTGCTTGAACTTCTTCGACTTTGTGGTTTGCCTCCTAAAAATATTTTCACTTAGTTTTTACTCATTCTTTAAAAGAACTTCTTTGCAAGACTATATGTGAGT
>JBJXHA010000323.1:0-6950 GCA_046160275.1 Bacteroidia bacterium
AGCTCCCGATGCGGTAACAATTAAAAATTGTGCTGCATTTGCTTCCTTTGCCAAAGCTGCCACATTCGCCACAAAGGTATAATCTACTTGATAAAAAGCTTCTTTTGAGCCTGCGGTTTTCATCGTAGTCCCCAAACAACAAAACACTACCGCGCCTTCGCTAAAATAGCTTTTCACTTGCTGCAAATCCTGAAAATTTGCCTCTACCTGTGTCAATTTGGCTTGCGTAAGGTGCATTTTTTTGCGAACTAGCATAATCACGCGCTCATATCCCGCATGACTCAACAACTGATTCACAAGGCTACGACCAACCAAGCCCGTAGCACCAACAACAATCGCTGTTTTATTCATATTTTGAAAGAAATTACCAACTAACTCCCATCGTTGCCACCACCGAATTTACCACTCTTTTGTTAATAATGGAAGGTGTAAAAGAGCCTTGTGTCGTCAAGGTGTAGGGGTCAAAACGCTCGGTTTGGTTTTGGTTGATAAAGGCAACATCTATGTAATACGATTTTTGGCGATACCCTGCGCCGAAAGATAACACTCTGCGGTTAGGATTAATAGGCGTATAAACTGCCAAATCGTTTATGTTTTGTTGATAACTCAATATATCCTTATTTACAGGGGAAGCAAACATCGCAAAACCAGCTCTTAGGCGAAAAGCTTTTAACCTTGCTTCTGCCCCCAAACGATAATTGATACCCAAATTGGTGTATTGACGAATCTTTTTATTTTCATCTGAAAAATTATAGCCATCTTCCCCTTCTCTAAATGCAATTGTTTTATAGTCTGTTACATCAACATCAGCACTTATAAAACCTCTTTTGCCAAACAAATACATCGCACCTGCGGTAACATTGTACGGAGTACGAAGCGTGTAGTTATACACCCCATCTTCCGATATTCGTTCAATAAAAGGAGTATTCGGGATAAAAGCCCCCGAATCGGGCGTGTTTTTCATCGTAGTTTGATATTCATCTTTTAAAGATAAAATTGTAGGCGATTTAAAAGAAAGTCCTAACCTTAAATTTTCAATCGGGCGATAAATGATACCCCCTTGAAAGTTTACACCAGAGCCTGTGGTAGCATAAGCATCGTTGAACTCAAGGTGTTTCATGGGAGCTTGTGTATTGCCTTGTGTCGTTTGCCATTGTTGATGCAGGTTGTTAATGTCCGTTTCTATCACATTTAATTCGTAGTTATAACGCAGCGAAGAAATGCCCATAGATGCCCCTAAATAGAGTTTATTATCCCAATTTCCAGCCATTGAAAAAAACCACTCATTTTTGCGCCCACTTTGCACCATATCAATCGTCTGTTGCACCCGCCCATTATTTACCATCGGATAATAGATGCTATTTGAACCATCAACATTGTCAATTAAATAGGTATTGTAGGCAAGCCCTGCATAACTATTAGGATTTAATTGACTTGCTGCTGTTCCATTTGCGCGTTGCACAAAAAAGTCAGTGATAGAGCTTTTTTCATTATAACCTGATGAATACGCGCCCTTTGTATAATTTTCTACTTGATTGTAGCCCAAAGCAAAGGTTATATTTTTGAGTTTATGTTCTCTGTCATTATCTTTATTCACGGTAAAAGCCGCGCCAATATTAGAAAATTGAAAAGGAGTTTGAGTCGTTTCTACCGATTTATTCAAAAAGCTGTTATTGTTATTGACCATTCGAAAAGTAGGCGTAAAGGTTAAATCAGAAAATTGATACAAACCAAAACCTGCGGGATTTAAACTTCCTGCCGACATATCGCCTCCTACGGCTGAAAATGCACCTCCTGCGCCTAGCGAGCGAGCAGTTCCTGTAATTGTGTTTGTGGAGTAGCGAATAGCATCTAATTCGCTTTGTGCAAAAGTGCTAAACGAAGTTAATAAGAGGGCTGAAAAAAGTAATTTTGAGGTATATAAGTTCATTTGCATAATGTTTTTTTATGTAATTTAAGGTGCGAAAATGGCATTTTTTTTAGAGTTCTGAACTTTTTGAAAGTTCAGAACTCTAAAAAAAATAAGCTAAATTTTATTGGTGTTCTTATTTTGGACGACCACCGCCGCCACCACCAGAGCTTCTTCCTCCTCCTCCACTACTTGATGAACTACCGCCAGAAGAACGGCTTGGGCTAGAAGGACTGGGAGAACTATTCCAACTTGATTTTGTTTCTGTTCTTGGAACGGAAACTTTTGGAGTTGGTGCTGGCGTTGAGCTTGGTGTCGAAGTTGACTTGGGTGTATTATTCCAAGTTGAACTTGGAGTTGAATTTGGCGTTGAAGTCGACTTCGGCGTATTGTTCCAATTAGAACGAGGCGTTGAACTTGGTGTTGAGTTCGGCGTTGTAGTCGACTTAGGCGTATTATTCCAAGTAGAACGAGGGGTTGAACTTGGCGTTGAATTTACACTGTTGCCTTTTACTTCGCTAGAAGAATTGAATTTAGGACGAGGCGTAACATTGCTATTTCCTTTTACGTCTGTGGAAATCGTTGTATTGCTTGGTTGCGTAAATTCCGAATTTGAACGAGGCGTAAAATAAGGTGTTCCTGCGGTATTTGGGTTGTTTAATTGTGTATTAATTGTTGGACGTACACTAATTCCCGAATTAGGAGTTACTGTTCCCCCATTTACCGAAGCATTTGAACCTACTAAAGTGCTTGTGCTTCCACGTGGAGTCCCAATTGGTTGATTAGCACCTATTACAACATTGCCACCTGGTACCCAACCACCACCGTAATATCCACCATAATAACCACCACCGTAATATCCACCATAATAACCACCACCATACCAAGGGTTGCCCCAGCCACCATATCCATAAGGCGAGAAACCACAGCCATAGCCGTAATAGTTATTTATCCAAGGATTGTAATAGCCCATATTGCCGTAGCCATACATATAAGGATTATTCCAACTATTGAAGCCACCCCAATAAGGCGAATTGAAAGTATTGAATCCGTAGCCATACGGCGTTCCAATCCAAGGCGAATTGCAATCGTACCAGCCATTATTATTCCATGTATTCCAAGAAGGCGTTCCCATCACATAATAGGCATCATTCGCATAAAAAGGGTCATAATAACGCCAATTTGAGTTAGATGCTGTAGAACCAAAGCGGCGTAAACGGCGTGAATATTGGAAATCGTCTTCACGGTCAGTATCGCTATATCTGGCTTCGTTATTTTCTTCCGTTTCCACAGAAGCATATCCTATTTGGTCTTTGCTTCCAAAATATACGCTATCGTATTCAGAAGCAGTAGAAAGGCGTGTTGAGCTGCAACTTGAAATAAGTACTAAACTCAATGCAAACAAAGATAAACTAAGCGTTTTCATATTTTAATGATTAGTAAATTGTGTCAACGGCAATAAATTGTTAAATGTGAACCACTCACTAGATTATACCTCCTTTTACGTAGAATTGTTTAACCTAGTGAACAAATTTAAACAGATTTATTGTTAAAAAATAGGAATACTTATCAAAAGTGTGATTTTGTTGAAAAAGTGTGCGGTTTTTGGGCAAATACTCACAAATCTAAGTTCTTACTTTTGAACTTCTTCCTCTTCGGGGGCAATAATTTTACGGTTTAGGCTCACCGAAACTTTTAATTTTCCCTCATTTACCATGCTAAAAGTCTTGTTTACTACTTTGATTAGCGAGTCAATTCGCTTGGCAAAGGCTTCATCTGTAAGGACTTGTTTTGCCAAAGATTCACTATCTTCTGTTACTTTTATCACCTTTTCTACTTGATTGAGGGTGGCTTGAGTAAGTGCCAATAATTTTTCGATTTGCACCAAAATTCTGCCGCCATTTTGCAAAATTCTATCTCCATTTTGCAAAATCGTATCCGCAGTAGTTGTGCTTTTTCGCGCACTTTGGGTAATTTCACTAATTTGGCGCAAAGTTGCTTCCGTTTGCCGCATGAGACTTTGACTTTGTTGCGTCAGTTGGTAAATTTGATGAAAAGAGGTATCTTTTTGATTGACTAGCAAATTCAGTTCTCGCTCCCATTTATAAGTAGAAAATTCCTTTGCGGTAGCCGTCAATTCTTGGGCAGAGCGCGTCAAATCGTTGGCATTTTTCATTAAGGATTGCATTTCATTCACCATTGTTCCCCATTTTTCTACGGGAATTTGGTCGGAGGCAGAGGCAACTTTATCAGTGATTTTTTCCATATTTTCAAAGATTTTGCGCATCTCCTCTGCGCGCAAATCTCCCATCATATTGCCCATTTTTGCCGACATTTGTAACATATCCATTGTGGCTTGACTTTGAATATATGCCCCTATTGTTAGGCGTTCATTGGCTTTACCTGGCTGAATATCAATTACTTTTCCGCCCATGAGTTCCTTCATTTGAATTTGCGCTAAGGCATCTTTTTGTAGGACTACATTTTCCTCTACTTCAATGGTAACTTTCACATCTTCTCGCTGCGGTTCAATGTTTTTTACCCGCCCAGAAGGGTAGCCAAAAATGGTAACGGCATCTCCTTTGAGTAAGCCATTGACATTGGCAAATCGAATATAATAGGTATGTGTTTTTTGAGAAAAAAAATGAACCCCCTTTATCCATATTACAATGAAATAAAGGGAAACCAATGCTGCAAGCAAAGTAAGTCCAATCGTTAATTCTCTTTTTTGCATAATGTTTTGAGCATTATTAACCTTTATTGTCCCGCATATTTATCCAACATATACATCCAAGCTGCACAAGCCGCAGCTCCTAATTCTAATTCACGTTGATGTACCGCCTCAAACACATCTGTATCGGCATGATGATGATCAAAATAACGTTGAGAATCTGGGCTAAGTCCCATTAAGCCAATGGTTTGCTTTTTCAAAAATCCCACATCAACGCCGCTTCCTCCTTTTTCGATGTCAGTTAATTGATAAGGCTCAAATAAAGGCTTCCATGACATCATTTTTTCAAATTCAGCCTTGTTATCTGTATCAATCGAAATCCCTCTTGGCGAAAAACCGCCTGCATCTGATTCTATTGCGTATAAATGTTTTTCAAATTTCTCCTCTGCTTCTTTGGCATATTTTGCAGCCCCTTTCGCGCCATTTTCTTCATTCATATACAAAACCGCTCGTAAGGTATGTTTGGGGCGAATCCCAACCGCTTTAAATAAACGCACCGCCTCTATCGAATGAACAATGCCTGCCCCATCGTCATGCGCTCCTTCTCCTTTGTCCCAAGAATCTAAATGCCCGCCCACCACAATATATTCCAAAGGATTGGTCGAGCCTTCTAATTCACCGATAACATTATAAGAATCCACATCAGGTAATAATTGGCAGCTTAGGTTCAAATAAAAAGAGACTTTAGGATTGATACCCAAGTGTTTATGCAATAAATCAGCCGAAGATGTGGCAATTGCAGCCGCAGGAATTTGAGGTAAAGAATCCACATAACCCATAGAACCTGTGTGCGGATACTCGTCGTGTTTGAGCGTCATAGAACGCACAATTACGCCAACAGCTCCGTATTTTGCCGCGTGCATTGCCCCTGCATAGCGTTGATTTACACAACCACCATAGGCACGAAATGTACTGATAAGTTTCTCGTCCATCGGGCGATTAAAAAAAACAATTTTGCCTTTCACTTTACTTTCGCCAAGGCTTGCGAGTTCTTCAAAATTCTGAACCTCAATCACTTGCGCTTTTAAGCCACTTGCAGGCGTTCCTACAGAGCCACCCAAAGCACAAACAGGCACATTCAACTGATTTTTATTATCCAAGACAATTTTGCCTTCCTCTTTGTTGCCTCTTACCCAATGTGGTACTTTTACAGGTTGCAACCAAACCGAGTCAAAACCTGCTTTTCGCATTACTTCTTGCCCCCAAAACACTGCCTTTTCTGCCTGTGGAGAGCCACTCAAACGCGCACCGATACTTTTACAAAGTACGCGAAGGTTATCATAGCACTGTCCGCGACTTAGTGCTTCATCATATATTCTTCGAATAGCAAGAGAATCTTGTTTATATTCTGTATTTTGTGCCTTTACATTTAGGAAGAATAAGCAACCTAGCCCGAGAAGGAAAATTTTTTTGTACATGAATTTCGTAGAAATAAATCGTTTTGAACTAAAAAATAACTTGCTGCACAAAGGTAGGATTTTTTAGAAAAGAATTGCACTAGAAATGTCATTTTTTGAGAAAATGACATTTCTAGTGCAATTCCATGAAACTGACGGTACTTGATTATTGCGGTTTTACGATCACTTTTTGTTGCTTTTTAGGAGAAGTATTTGTAAAATATTCTCTGCCGTTAATCGTATAAGGATCCACCCAAACTTCTTTTTGAGGTAAAACGCCATTTTCCCTTTCATAAGCAAGATAAGTCTCCTCAATAGGCACTAATGCGCTGATAATGATAGTAGTACGCCTATTTTGAGTACGCCAAGTTCCGTCTAAATTTGGCACTTCTTGGTTGGTACTGCCCCCATCAAATAAATGAGAAAGTTTCACATTTAAACCAGTTTGGAGCAAATAGTCTAGCACATTGTCCCCTCTGTCTTGTGAGAGTTCCAAATAGCCATTGTCTTTTTCCACATCATCTGTAAAAGAGTAGATTTCCACTTGCAAATCCACATTTTGAGGCGTTGCCATTAACAGTGCTTGAATCTTACTTTTTGCTTCTTTTGTGAGTGTTGCTTTTCCCGAAGAAAAATAAACCGTTGTACTCGTTATTTTTTGCGCAATTCCTATTTGTGCCAGCAAAAGCAAACACATCAAACTTATTAGTTTGGTCATAACATTTTGAAAATAATGTAGTATTATTGAAGCAACTTATTTAGTAGCAGACAAAAACGTATAAAATCGAGGGTAGTCCTTCAAATGTAATGCTAACTAAAACCTGTAGCGGCTGCTTTAGCTGCCGCAAAAGCGCAAAAACGAAGTTTTTGCAAGTTATCGGGCAGCTAAAGCAGCCCGTACAGCATTACATTT
>JBJXHA010000324.1:0-7277 GCA_046160275.1 Bacteroidia bacterium
GCTTTCTTTTTCCAATGAAAATGGCGAACTTTACGCCCTCATTATTTCCGACTTGGCAGGTCGAAAAATCGCAAGCCTGCAAAGCAATCAAACGAGTATGCTACTTGATGCCACACATTTCCCTAAAGGCGTTTATTTGCTACATTTGCAAGGGAAATATCAGTATCAAGGGAAATGGGTGATACAGTGACGTTCAAAACATGAAAAAAATATTAGTTATTGGCGGAGAAGGCTTTATTGGTTGGCACATTGTAAATTTTTTACGGGCAGAACTTCATACAGAAGTTCATATCTTGAGTCGTAGCCCCAAAGAGAATCCGTTTGAGGGAGTACCATTCCATGTAAAGAATTTATGGGAAATGCCCAATCAAGAAGTGATTACCTTTTTATCGCAGTTTTCGCAGCTAGTTTTTACAGGGGGAGCTGATGAGCGTAACCCTATTCAGGATAAGGCAAGAGATTTTTTTTACGAAGCAAATGTAACGACTTGCGTAAAATTGGTGCAGTGGGCAGAAGCGGCAAACCTCGAAAAAGTGGTCATTTCGGGGTCTTATTTTACGGCATTTCATCGCCAGCACCCTGAATGGAAAATGGAAGAATATCATCCTTATGCGGCAAGTAGAATTGAGCAACAAAGGGCTTGTATAGCAGCAAGTACAGGAAAAACGGCAGTGATTGTGTTGGAATTGCCCTATATTTTTGGAGCAGTGAAGCATAAAATTCCGCTTTGGAAGCCTTTGGTGAACTACGTAAAATTTTCGCCTGTGATTTTTTATACTGATGGCGGAACGTTGATGGTTTCGGTAGAAACGGTAGCAAAAGCGGCGATTGGGGCTTTGCACCATGCAAAACACGGTGATTGTCTGCTCATTGGTGATAAAAATTGGACTTGGAAGCAATTACTTAGCGAGATGGCTACGGCTTTGGGCAAAAAAAGAAGCATCATTACAGTGCCTACTTTTTTGGTAAAAGGTTTTTCTTATCTGATTTTGCTGTATTTTAAAGTTTTTGGCAAAGAATACGGCTTGCATCCTGTAGAATATATGAATGCGCAAACCAATTTCACCTATTTTGACACCCAAGCAACTGCCGAATATTTGCACTACCAAGCCACCGATTTAAAACAGGCTATCAGGGAAACCGTAGAAAGGTGCGAGGCTTCATGATAAAGAGAAAAAGAATTTTATTTTTTCGTTTTAGCCCCAAAACCTTGCACTAACATTTTTATAAAAAACTGTAATACAATTGTTTACATTTATACTAATTTCTAATTATACGCAAGTTTCTCTTTCAATTTTTGTGATTTTTTTCAATAAAAGTAAAACAGTTTTCAAACTACTTTCGTAGAAAGCAAGTTGTTTAAGTATAACTATCTATTATATTCAAGATGAAACAAACAATTACCTTACTTTTTTTAGGCATTTCTTTGAGTTTGTTCACAACAAGCTGCAATGAGTCAAACAATGACGACACAAGCACTTTCGAGGTAAATCAAAAGGGTTCTGTGCAAATAGAACTCACCACCAAGCACATAGATAAGGAAAAAGATGTGCTAATTACCGCACGAAAAATTTGGAGAGAGGGTGTCAACATCAAGACTGATACCTTGCGCGATACCATTCCAGCTTTGGGCGAAACCAAAGAATGGGGCGAAGATGCAGAAGGCAACGAAAAAGAGTTGACTGTTCCCCGCGATTATGAGTTTTTTGTCACCGTTAAATAAGTTGTAAGATGAAAAAGTCAAAGAACATCACACTTTCCTTGGTTATAGCCAGTGTTATTGCCTCTATTACTTCTTGTAAAAACGAGCCAAAAGCGCCACAATCTCGCCTTTATATGCGTGCCGATACCACCATTGGCTACTCAAAAATGGAACCGCGCTACGACTCTGACCGTCATTATGGCGGAGGTTATATCTATCCTTACTACATTTTCAGCCCGTATGGAATGTACCATAATTATTACAGTTATGGCAGTAGCGGCGGCGGTTATACACGAACAGGTTATTACAATAGCCGTACTTATCAATCCAGCGTAGCGCATAATAGCCCTGTGGCAAGAGGAGGTTTTGGCGGAATTGGAAGCGGTTCAAGGGGTTTTTCTGTTGGAAGTTAACTTATAAAAATTATGCAAAGATTTCTCGTTTCGCCTCGCAATGAATGGACAAAACAAGTCGAGGCTTTGGGTTTTGTGTTTCATACACCAAAACCTACGGAGTTGTATTGGGATGAAAGCGTTTGCTATGTATTTTCTACCCCACAAATTGAGGAAATAGAAAAAGCAACCGCAGAAATATATGAGCTGTTTTTGCAAGCAGGTCAGCACATTATAGACGAAAAATTATTTCACCTTTTCAAAATTCCAGAATACATTGTTCCTTATTTGATTGAGCAATGGAACAAAGAATCTCCTGCCATTTATGGGCGTTTTGATTTTTCGTATGATGGGACAGGCGTGCCAAAAATGCTAGAATTTAATGCAGACACGCCTACGAGCTTGTTTGAGGCTTCGATTATTCAGTGGAGTTGGTTACAAGTGTATGATAAAACACAAGACCAATACAATTCTTTACACGAAAAATTAATTGATTATTGGGCATATTTGCGCCCTTATTTGCGAACAGGTGCTTTGTATTTTACTTGTGTTAAAGAAAATACGGAGGATTTTATTACCACAGAGTACTTGCGCGATTGCGCCATGCAAGCAGGAATTGATGCTAAATTTATTGACCTAAAAAACGTTGGGTGGAATGAAGAAATGCAGCAATTTGTTGATGAAAAAAATCAGCCGATTAAAAATTTATTCAAACTCTATCCTTGGGAATGGTTGGTAAATGAGCCTTTCGGTGAGCATATTGTCCACGACACTTGCGCTTGGATTGAGCCGATTTGGAAAATGATTTTTAGCAACAAAGCCATTTTACCTATTTTGTGGGAGTTATTTCCTGATAATCCGTATTTGTTGCCTGCCTATTTTCATAGCAACGAAATGACAGATTATGTAAAAAAACCCATTTTAAGCAGAGAGGGCTCAAATGTAGCGATTTATAAAAATGGCAAACCGATTGTATCAACTCCGGGAGAATATGGCGAAGAAGGCTTTATTTTTCAAGCCCTTGCCGAATTGCCAAATTTTGATGGCTATTTTCCGGTCATTGGAAGCTGGATTATCGGTCAACAACCCGCAGGCATTGGTATCCGCGAGTCAAACACCTTAGTTACCGACAACAAAAGCCGCTTTGTACCGCATTATATCGAGATGTTTGAGGTATAAAAATTAGCGTTTTATGGCGTTCGGAATTTTTAAAAAGCTCCGAACGCTATAAAAATGAATAAAAAAATATACGAGCCTTACTTCACAGCAACTCTCGCAAAATGTTTTCAGGTTAAAATGTTCCATCTTAAGATGTTATTTTTTTATTAGCAGCCCCTCAAGTTTAGCCAAATTTGATGGGCTTGTTTATATTCAATTAAATTCAATATGCAAAGATAAGGAAATTTGTGATACCTCATACCCCTAAAATTAGGGAAAATAAAAAAAGTACCGCCGCAAACCTATTGCCAAAAAATAGCGTTAAGGGTAAAGGATTAGGGAAATATTTTATTTTTTAGGGTAGGGTTTAAACCCTACCCTAAAAAATAAAACAATAGCATTTCCACTCAAAACCTTGATAATAAACAAGTTAAAACCATTTTTCATTATCAATTCTTAATTATCCATTACTTAGCAAATCCTTATTATGAAAAAAAAGCACATTCAATTAGGCGTAATAGCAGCCTTGCTCTGCACTACTTTTGCTTGCGAGCCACCTAATAAAATCGAAACGGGTAATTTGGAATTAAATTTCCGCCCTAAAGTAAGCGGGCAATCCTTCGAACCTGGAATTATTTATACGGATTTGGCGGGTAGAAAATATATTCTCAATAAGTTCAAATTTTTGAATGTTGGCTTGCAGGCTACTAAAAGCGATGGAACGCCAACCTATATAGATGATTCACAAGTATTTAGGATTGCAGGAACAGAAAGAATTGCACATGGCGGAGGCGTTTTTAAAACCTTCCCGCTCACCGCAGGCGATTACAAAGGCTTGTATTGGGATGTTGGCGCAACTGCTGCTTTTAATTACAAATTGCCAAGCGAGAGCAAAGGAGAAGGATTACAAGACGAATCTATGTTTATTTCTAGCAGTTTGGGACGCAAATTTATTGTGTTAAGTGGGAAAATAGACACGAGTAAAATCGTAGGCCAAACAGAATGGAAAGATTTTGAATACACTGTGGCTGATACGATCATGCGCCGAAAAATGGAAATAGATTCTTTGCCTAAACACGCTTTTTCGATTGTAGGTAAAAAAGAAACCCAATTTATTGTAGAAATTGACCTGAATCAGGTGTTAAAAGGCGTTTGGTCAGATAGTATATTATTAGGAAATGTTAGCCTGCCTTATAGCAAAGACGAAAAAAGTACTGCCGCCAAAATCGCAGATAATTTTGTAAATTCTGCTATGTATAAAGTTGAAGAATAAGCATTTGTTAAAAAAAATGTGTATCATTGCAACGATTAGTTTATTCACATTCATTTGAGATACAATATGCAATTTCCATCTTTGTCCCACATTGGCGATTCTTTGCAACAAGCCGTCAGACGCTACCCTTTGTGCGTTTTGGTGGCTATCGTGGCTACGGTTTGCGCCTTTATTATTCTTGAATTGTCGCAACATACGGGAGAATTTCCCTTTGTTGCCAAATTATTGGCTTGCTGTAGCTTGGCAATGCCTTTATTTTTCAGTGTTCATTCGCTTTTTGAGCAAGAAAAGAAAAAAGAAAGCGGCATTTTGTTAGGAATTGGTTTGCTGTTAATCGCCATTTTTTATACAAATTTACCCAATTCTTCCCGTGAAATGGAAGAAATTGCGTTGTATCGCTTTTTTGCATGGAATTTGACGTTCCATTTAATTGCAGCTTTTTCTACATTTTATTTACCCCAAGAAGTGAACGGCTTTTGGCAATGGAATAAATCGCTGTTTTTGCGTTTTTTGTTGGCATCGCTCTACGCTGTCGTATTGTATATAGGATTAGCAGGTGCAATTCTTGCCATTACCGAGTTGTTTTCTGTTAAAATTGACGATAAAAATTTTGCGCGTGTTTGGATTATCATTTCCTTACTTTTTCAACCTTTTTTCTTTTTAAGTGGTATCCCCTCCCCTATTTCCTCTCTGCAAGCAGATGATACCTATCCCAAAGGGTTAAAAATCTTTACGCAGTATGTTCTACTGCCGCTTGTCTTGGTCTATATGGCAATTTTATATGCTTATATGGGGAAAATTATCGTGGAATGGGAGTTGCCCAAAGGCTGGGTTTGTTACCTTATTTTCGGATTTAGCGTTACAGGAATTTTGGCTTTATTGCTCCTCCACCCTTTAATTGATGACGAAGAAAGCAAATGGATTGCTTGGATTCATCGCTTATATTTTATGTTGAGTTTGCCTTTGGTGGTTTTGATGTTTATCTCCATTAATGTGCGACTTCAAGCTTATGGCTTAACGCCAAACCGCTATATCATTGTGTTATTGGCAATTTGGCTGGGTTTAGTTGCTTTGTATTTTACCTTTTTCAAACAACGAAATATTATTCTTATTCCCATTAGTCTTGCAATGCTTGCCCTTTTATCTGCTATTGGTCCTTGGGGAATGTTTAGCATGAGTGTGCGCAGCCAAGTGAATCGCATTGAGCCTCTGTTAGTAAAATATCAATTACTCAAAGATGGAAAATTGCAAAGCCTTCCTGAAAATGTGAAGTTGCTTGAAAAAGACAGGCATACGATTAGTTCTGGAATTGATGGTATTTTGCGTTGGAATGGGCAAGAAAAACTAATGGCTTGGGTATCAGATGCTTGGCGTAAAGATTCTCTGCTAGACAAACAAGGAAAAGTAAATCAAAACATATTAGCTGATAAGTTGGAGGTAAACCTTTCACATTCTATTTATGAGCCTGTAGTTTCAGACACAAGCCTTGCAGAGTATGCGCGAGATATTCGGATTTCGGCGGATGTGAATTTAATGAAAGGAATAGAAACGGCTGGTTTTCAAAAAATTGCAGAAATGCAAGCCTGCCCTTTAGAAAAAAAGGAAAATGATTATTGTAATTCAGATTCTTATTTGTTACAAGGAAAAATCAAAGGGAATAAAGTCGGGATTTCTCGTGATAAAACAGTGATTGACTCGCTTGATTTGCAGCCATTTATCCAAAAAATAACAGATAAAACGCAATGGAATGAGGATTATTTTACCTATCCTGAACCCGCTGATTTGACAGTAATTGTTCCCAATAAATACAAATTTACCCTTACTTTTCTCTTAGCCAGAAAATCGAAAACAAAGTTAGACATTCGAGAAGTGCGAGGGGTAATGATGTATAATTAAGTTTTATGAATTTCGGAAATATCTTATCATTTATTGTGTTCAAGCATAATTTGATAAGATATTTCCAATTTTTATACCCAAATTAAAAGCAGCAAAATTATTTACCCTACGACTTAACTACAAGCGCAAAAAGCCCATGTAATCCTTTTTTTATTTTACATTTATTGGATAAGAAAATAACAAATTATCGTATCTTTGCAGCATGAAATATTTATCCCTCCTATTAGCCATTTATGTGCTGTTGCTGACAGCAACACCAAACTGCGCGGAGGATAATTGTTTTCAGGAGCAAACAAGCGAACAATCACAAAACCCTCAAAATGAAAAAGATTGTAGCGATTGTTGTTCCCCATTTATGCGTTGCAAGACTTGTTTCGGTTTTACTTTCCCTATAATAAGTTTTCCAGTACGCTTTACCTTCACTTATTCAGACAAAAAAGTTTCTATTTACAAGGAAATTTCAACGTCTGACTTTTTCTCCTCCATTTGGCAACCGCCAGAGATGGGTTAATGTTTCCATGCTTTTCAAAATTCTTATACCCTTTCGAGGTAGGAATGGCCTGTTTCTTTGTATCATGTAGGTTTATACTTGCACGATAGAAAGGCGTATTTGTATTACTTACTCCAATCGAAAGCGTATTATTTTTCAAACATTAATCTTTATTTCATGAAGTTTAACATCATTTTGCTGCTAATCGCAACATTCAACATATATCATACCGTATTCGGACAGAATACCTTTAAAGCGGTCATAAAAGACAGCGAAACCAAAGAGCCACTCATGGGAGTGGCTGCAATTTTATCAGAAACGGAAATAGGAACAAACTCAGATGCTGATGGGCTGATAAACTTAACT
>JBJXHA010000325.1:0-4720 GCA_046160275.1 Bacteroidia bacterium
ATAAAATCGGCTCACTTTTGACAGTGAGCCGATTTTATATTTTACAGATTTACTACTTCGGCACTTTAATTACCATTCCTTCCGAAATGACATTATTTTGCAATTTGTTCAAGGCTTTTAAGACATCAGGCGTTGTTTTGAATTTCTTAGAAATGCTAAACAAGGTTTCGCTTTTTTGCACTTGATATTCTTTGGTCGGGCCTGACATTTGGCGCGAAGCGATGACTTGATTGGTGATTTCAGGAATTTTTACCCCTTGCCCTTTTGACAATGCAGGTAGATTGGTCGTTTTACATTTATTCGCATCGGCCAACATACCAATCGGAACACCATACTTTCTCGCAATGCTGTACCAAGTATCGCCACTACTAACTGTATGTACTGTGCCTCCGCCTGTATTTCCACCTGCTATTGCAGGCGCGGGCGTTGTTGCAGGAGGAGGAGAAGGCAAGGTATTCGCGCCAACAGATTCCAAGAAATCTTTCAATGCCAAATTTCCATGCACGCTCAAACCCTTCATGCTATGATATTGCATTGCGGGAACTTTTGGCGTTGCATAAATACAATTTCCATTCAAACAAATGTGCAACTTTGACACAATGCTGTCTTGACTATCGTAAAAAACAAACATTGCCTCAGGCTTTCCGCCATAAAAAGTACCGCCATAAGTCGAAGCATCATTGACAATTGCCAACAATACATTCAACATCGTTCCTGATACGGGCATACCCGTTTTTGAGGTAGGGCTGCCATATCCACCTTTATAAGCACGCACTTTTGCATAACTTGTAGTTGGGAACTTTGGTAAATTCAGGGGTGCAGGTTTTTGTTGCGCCCAAACCATTGAAAATGAGAGAAATAATACAAAAAATAAATGGACTTTTTTCATGAAAGAAGATAGGTTAGTGATATTTTATCATTCCCTTAAAACGAAAGTGCGAAATTAGGAAAAAATCTTTATATTGTTTTGATTTTTTGAGATAAATATTGAAGAATGAAATCTGAAAAATCCTTGTGATGTGTTACATTACTGCCTTCAAATTCCGCGATAAGTGCCTCTAAACGAGGTTTTGTCCATTTACCACGTAAAGCATCTTCTATTTCTCTTTTCCAATACGAAAAACGGCGTTGTGCCAGGCTTTGTTCATTCAAGTTTAGCACTTTGTTAATTTCTTGCTCAATTTCGGACTGATAAGCAATTCCTTTTTTTGCGTGTACTGTTACTTTTTTTTGGTTAGGTAACACTCTATACTCAAAAACAGTTAAAAAGGATGAAGTTGCTGGGTTTTTGATATACACAAGCGGCAAATCTCCTTTCTTTGAATCGCAATGCTTTTCCCCCGCAGAATTTTGATTTCCTAAACAAACTGCGAACAAATTACTGTATTCTAATTGCAAATGAGCTTGCGCATTCTCTCCTTTTTTAGGCGCGAAATGCTCTGTTTTCATCAAAGGTGAGCCTTGATTATTTTGAATTTTCTTGATAGCTTGCCCACAGTAGCAGCAAACATATTTTTGCTCTTTCAACAACTGTTTGCGTAATTCATCAAAAGCACTATCTTTTTTCTCATTCTCATTCTCATTCGCACTCTCATAGCAAAATTCGCTTTCCGTTTCTGTGCATTTTTTATAATCTACAAAGCAGTCTGAACCATCTTCATAACTATGCTTAAGACTAGCGGTTGCCTTATATTTTCTCAATCCTAATGGCTCTGGTAATTTAAAAATCCTTCTCATATTAATTCCTTTTCTTCCATTAAAAATTGAGCATCTAACATAGCAGGGTCATTTTCGCCCAACATTTCCATTAATTCTTGATAAAGCGGCTCATAAACCGTTTTATTTTCTTCTTCAATTGCTTCGTATAAAAGCTCTATTTTTTGTTGTACTTCTTCCGCTGGGCGTTCTTTTATTCCATATTCTTGATAAATCAAATCTTGAATACGTGTTCCATAAAAATGAGAAATCCTTTCTGTCCCATCTTTTTGAATCCGATAAGCAATCGTTTTTCTGCTATCTAAGGTAGATAAGACCAAAGGTGAATGTGTCGTTACCACAAACTGCACTTTCGGAAATGCTTGCATCAATACGCTTAACACTTTGCGTTGCCATTTTGGGTGAAGATAGGTGTCTATTTCGTCTATGAGAACGATGGCGTGGTCATTGATGTTGAAAAAAGAAGGGGTGTTGTCTGCATCTGCATTTTCTGTGCTATCTATCAGTTGATGAATTTTTCCTTCCGTTTCATACATACGCATCATCAAGTAACCTACCCAACCAAATACGCTATTAAAGCCTTGACTAATCAAATGGAGAGGAATATCTTGCGCATGCACAGCATCACGAATCCAAACGATGTTTTGGCTTTCTCTACCCATTGCCAATTTCACGCCTTTGAATGTCATTTCTGTTTCGATAATTCTGCTAATGATTTCAAAGACAAAATGAATGAGTTGATGCTCACGCACTTGGGTTAATTTCGGATTTTCGATAAGTTTTTGATTTCCCAAATTATACAAGCTCACAATCCAATTCCCAAAAGCCTCGAAGCGGCTATCAGGTTGGTTGTAAATTAAAGGTAATAAGTCTTTGATATGTGCTTCTTTAATCGCTGCTAATTTTTCATAAGGAATTTGCTTGACAGTCAAGGGGATATCTGCATTTTGAACCTGCGAAAATCCGATAACTAAATGCGGAAATTTATCATTTTCGACAGAAGCAAAATCGCTATTCGGGTCATCTTCTACCTTTATTCCAAACTTATCTTGGCTGAAAAGCAGGGTGTTTTGACACATTTTATCCCCTTCGAGATAGTCGCGGGATTCATAGCTCAAATAAATTTTCCCTTTTTCGGCATAATCCGCTTCCCTATTCAATTCTTGATGAATGTGTAGCATTTGTTGAATTTTAGGATGACGTGCATCTAACAAAGAATTTTCATTTACCCCCGCCAAAGCTAAGGCAATCGCTCGCAAAATCGTGGTTTTTCCAATGCCATTTTCCCCAATTAATACTGTTACATTGGGCGAAAATTCAAGACTCAACTTAGAAAAGATGCCAATGTTTTCAATAGAAAGTTGTTTTAATAACAAATGCGAATCGTAGTAAGGGCGCGTATCATCAAACAAGGTTTTTTCTTGTTTTTGCGCCCGTTTTGCCTCAATTCTCGCTATATTTTTTTCAAAAGCGTCTGCTGTAATAGGAATAAATTCTGCCACAATTTCAGGAGAGGCGAGCGAAAGAATTGTTGTAATTTTAGGTACATCGTTTTCTATAAATGCCTGAAGATTAGCAAGATAGTCTTTGCTCTCATACCACCTTTCCCACATATCAACTTCTGCCCCCTCCGATTTTATTCGCTTCATATCAGGCAAAATAGAAGCCATTGCTGCCACAATTTTGGCTTTTTGTTCATCATCAGTTGCCGAAAGGCGCAATGTACAAGTTCCATCTTTTTCGATAACAAAGCCGATAATTCGCCCTCCTGTTTGCTTATTTATCCCTTTCCAACAAGAAAACATCAAATACTCCTCATTTCCCCAAAACCAATAGCCTTTTTCTAAACGCCCATGCGCATCGCTATCCCTTAGTAAAAAATAGAAATTGGGGTGCGTTTCGCGGTATGTTGTTAAGTATAAAAAAAGTTGTTCATGTATTTCTTCTATAACGTCTGAACTTTTCACGAAGCCTTTGAGTGCAAACTTTTTAGGTCTATTACCCAATGTAATAAATTTACTTTCTTTTAACAGCACATCCACATATAAGAGCGCGCCCATCGTACTCCAAGGCGTTTTTCCTTTACTATCAACCTGTTTTGTCCAGCCCTTTTGGGTGGCGATTTCCCACATTTCCGAAACCGTTAAAGGTATTTGTGCATGACGCAATACTTTCTCCGATAAATCTAAAAAAGTGAATTTCTTTGCCATATATTGTAAAAATTAAACTTAGGGCAAAAATACACAACTTTCCCAAATCCCTACGCTTTTTTCCTTTTTCTTTGTACTTTTGTCCTGTATAATTATTCACTATCAACTATTCACTAAAATATGTATCTTCTTGCCATTGAAACTTCGTGTGATGAAACTTCTGCGGCGGTTTCGTGCGATAATAAGGTGTTATCGAATGTTATTTCTTCGCAGTGGGAGCATGAGCGATATGGGGGCGTAGTGCCTGAATTGGCTTCTCGCATTCATCAGCAGCGAATTATTGGAGTTGTGGAAAGTGCTTTGAAAAAGGCTGAGGTAACAAAGGAAATGCTGAATGCGGTGGCTTTTACACAAGGACCTGGGCTGTTAGGTTCGCTGTTGGTGGGCGTTTCTTTTTCAAAGGCTTTTGCGCTTGCCTTGGGCTTGCCTTTGATTGCGGTGAATCACATGGACGCGCATATTCTCGCTAATTTTTTGAATGAAACGCCGCCTGAATTTCCTTTTCTTTGCTTGACCGTTTCGGGGGGACATACGCAACTCGTTTTGGTGCGTGATTTTTATGACATGGAAATTATGGGGGAAACGATGGACGATGCCGCAGGAGAAGCCTTTGACAAAGCTGCCAAAATGCTCAATCTTCCTTATCCTGGTGGACCGCTTGTAGATAAATGTGCCAAGCTCGGCAATCCTCATTTTCATGCTTTTCCTGATGCGAATGTAGGCGATTTGGCTTTTAGTTTTAGCGGACTCAAAACGTCATTGCTTTACTTTTTGAAGAAAAACCTCGCTCAAGA
>JBJXHA010000326.1:0-4902 GCA_046160275.1 Bacteroidia bacterium
ATCTTGGCAAATTTATCCTGATATTTCGTAACAAAGTCATTACCACCGCCCATCCAAGCGGGTTTTAGCCATTTATTTTCTGTCCAGCTCATAATATTTATGATTAAAAAGTGAAAAAATAGCCTTGGTTCTCAAAATTATGACTTTTGAGAACCAAGTGCAAGAAAAAAATTATGGTAAAATTTGCGTTTGTAGCGTGTCGCAGCAGTTGCCAAAAGTTTTTTAGTGTGTCTTTTATTTACATGGTTCCCTATCATACACATAAAACATACTGTTAGCATGGGGACGATGTTTCATGATTAGGTTGTATTGCTGAGAATAACGATACACTTCTTCACTCTCTTCCATCGCCACAGGTTCTATTTTCCACCAAATATAATCACTCAGTTTATCAACGTTTTGAATATAATCACGGTAAACTTGCCTTTGCTCCTCACAAAAAAGAAGGGGAGTAAAAAGCAGGGTATTATATAGCCTAATTATATCTATACAATCTGTTGCTTGCCAGTTTGCCGAATCACAATGAGAAAGCAAATAAAAAGAACGGCTAAACAAACTATCAAATTGCTGTTGCGAACATTTTATACCAAAGGTATAATTTGAATAGTCAGTTTTTCGCTTATTTTTCTTATTAAATACAACTGCGTAAAAGCTATTGTCATTTGGGAAAGTTTCCCATTCTAACTCGTAATTAAACGCACGATAATTCAAAAGTGGTAAATATTCGAAGGCTTCAGGAGCAATTATATACCAAATAGAATCCCGTATAGGCTGGATAAATTCATAGTAGGTTTTATATTTTCTAGCCTCCAAACGCTTTAATCGAATGGTATTCGTGATTCTTACAGCTGCCATACAGCTCGCTAATTCCCAATCTTTTGGGCGTGTATGGCTAAACACATATTTTGTGATCGTCAGTAGGCTATCGAATTGTTTTTGAGTGATTTTAATACCTGCTTCCCCAATTCTTTGAGATACGCCCTTCCCTACAAGGTAACTTTTTTCACTTTGGGCGAACAAAAATGTAGGTAAGAATAGCAAGAAAATAAAAACGTTCCATTTCATTATACTATTAGTTTGTATTTAGGATAATAATGATGTATAGTTTCAATCCCCAAGTAAATTTAAGTGCCTCGCTTCGCTAAAACACTTACTTGGACTTGGGTGCCGCCTTCTCATAACAGTCAAGTGCCTTATCCTTTTCCCCTGCGTAAACAAAATCTTCGCCCATCTCGGCGTAAAGCTTTGCTTGTTGTAGTAAATTGTTCATATTTTAACTCATTTTATGCTAACATCATTTCCGCAAACTTCGCCTATACTTTTTCAACATTTTTGCAACATCATAAAGTTTTAATACTTTATCATTGTCGTGTATCATTTGGGTTAGCAGTTTCTTTTTTTCGCGGAGTGTGAGTGGTTTTGTCATATTAGAAAGATGCCAACCCCACCTGCTATTGTAATGATAGGTTTCCAAAACCCCTGCTGTATCATCTCCATATAAGTCGGCTTCTTTATGACCTTTCAGAACACTAACATTTGTATAACACCACCCTATTTCTAAGGTATTATCTTTAAGTTCATAATGTGTTAGACGATAAACATAAAGGTCAGTATCCATATTTAATTGTGGCAAACGATTAACGGTACTATCATAATCAATAAAGGAAAACTGATTTTGATAAACATTCATAAAGTCTGAGAGTACGGAGGCGGGTAATTTTGACTTTAAAGCATTTATATCAATGAAAGAAAGCTCCTCTTTGCCCCAAATGCGCTGATAACTGCCAATCCCATATAGTTTTTCGACTTCTTCATATTGAATGTATCCTTCTGCATCTTGATAAATATGCAGGGTTCTCAATATTGCCCTACTATTATCCCTAATACTTTGAGCCGAAAGGAAATGGGGAATACAAATAATGAGAAAAATAAATAAGTTATGCATGGTACTAAACTATTTTTTAACGATGCTTTCTCCTGTTATTGTGTCTATACTAGCGCGTGCTTTTCCTTCTCCAAATTTGAACCTTTTAAGAGCGAGTCGACTTCTACTATTGGCATCAAGGGTACCTTGCTCGTAATTGGATAACCTCTCTTTAGGCTTGTTTGTTTTTTTGTCTATTATTTCGCTTCTGTCTATGAAAAATAAATCAGAAAACTTAGTCAAATTGCCATTTTCAAAAGCCTTTCTAACGGATTTACCATCCGCCTCAAACCCATATAAAGAACTTCCACTTGCCTTTTTAGCTTTACCATGCTTAAACCCTGTATTATGAATGCTTGCGTGAACCATTAAAAAAGCTGCAAATTCTTCATAGGACACCCCTTTAAGCCATTGATCCCAATCTTTCTTATTCAAAAAAAGGATAATAGCCATCTCGGCGATAGCAATACCCGATTGAGTCCCTTCTGTATTTCCCATCTCGGGGTTATCCTCAGTTCCAAAATCGGGGTTTTTCTCTACTCTACCAATATATGCTTCGTCCGCATTAACTTCTCGTAAGCCCTCTACAACATCTTCTTTATCAACCCCCATAACAATAAACGATTCGTTTTTTTGAATTAACTTGGCATCAAATTTTGAAATATCTTCATCAAAAGGCACTACTCTCGTATTTACGCCAAGTTTCTCATAATGGTGATTTGCTAATGTCATTGCTTCTTCATAATCTATTTCACCTCCTTTTGCAATCCTTTCAGTTCTTACCAAATAGATTACGTTACCCCATTCACTATCGCTACTTTTATGTACGATTTTTGGCGCGAACTTCTCGCCAATCTTGGCAAATTTATCCTGATATTTGGTAACAAAGTCATTACCGCCGCCTATCCAAGCGGGTTTTAGCCATTTATTTTCTGTCCAGCTCATAAATATTAAAAGTTGAAAAAGTGAATGGTTTACCTTTTATCATTTAAAATACGAAAACCATAAATATATTCTTTGGGCAATAAATACACAAACAAAGATACAAATTCGGGACTTGGCCGATAAACAACTTCCCCTATTTGTATATGGTTGTCACTAGCAATTGTAAGCGTATCTATATGACTATCATCATAATAGACGATTCCCACCATTCTACAATCCATCTCCTCAACACTTTTAAAATGTTTTAGATGAGTTGGGGTTAAATCGCTTATTTTGCGACCAATTACTGCTAACAAGCTATCGTTTTCAATACAGAGGTGTTCAATTTTGTTATATTTCCATATTCGTTGAGCTGTTTGAGGAATACAACCAAATCTTAACCATTGTATTGCCTTTGCTTGTATCATGACAATATTACGACTATGCTGCGCTGGGAGCCGAAAGGCAAGGAAAGAAAGTAATAAAATGCTAATTGCTTTTAACATACGTTTTTATAGTTACGAAATTGACAGGTTTTTCTTCAATTGCTGAATATACCAAGTAAATTTAAGTGTTTTAGCGAAGCGAGGCACTTAAATTTATCAATTAACAGAAGGTACTATGTTAAAAAGCAAGTGCCTTTGCAAGCAAAGAACACTTACTTGGACTTGGGGGGAATGTCGGGGAAAACATTTTGCAGGATAAATATTTGATTTTCTACGGACACCCATCCCAATCATAAACAAAAAACATACTGTTGCGTTCTGGTCTATCACCTACTAATAAGTCATATTTCTTGGAATAATAATACAAAATAGGGATATATTTTCGATGAGAAGGTTCTATTCTTAACCAAATATAGTCTCTCCAATCATCAAATTTTCGAATGTATTCAAGATAAATTTGCTTGCGTCCCTCGCAACGTGGGAGGTGTGCAAAATGGATAGTGTTAAACACTCTTACCATGTTTATACAATCCTGCACTGTCCAATCTGCCGAGTCAAGATTATAAAGCAAATAAAAGGAACGACTAAACAAACTATCAAAATTTTGCTGAGAACAAGGTATCCCAAACTGTACATTCGGACGCTTTTCATGACTTACTTGTGCCTTACTATGAAAAGAAAGTATGAGGGCTAAGGAAAGAACAAGGTATTTCATCTTTTATGTTAGAATTTGATAACGATAATTGCTGTAATCATTTGCGATTACCTTTATGGTTTCCTCCGAAATAAAACCTACTCGTAGTTGTTTGTCTATTTTATCAAATTTTCCCCCGTTCTTAAATCCCCAAAGAAAAGAACCAATTAATAAATCCTTAGCGGTACCTTTATAATTTACGCCAACTACTATAGTCTGAAAGGAGATAATTTCGTGTTTTACAATCGCATAAGGTTGATCCATCGTCCTAATGATAGCTATATTATTTTCAACGTCTTCATAATAAAGGACTGCTTCGCCTGTTCCGTCAAAATGATTATCAGGAATTATGTCTTTGCTCAATGTTTTTTTTGATAGGTAATAGGGTTTACCTTTTACTGCTTCTCCATCTGTCATTCCTTTTGGAGAGTATCTACCTGCGTCAACAAATTTCCAGTAGTTACGCCCCTTTTTGTCCCTTTCCTTCAGACTCTTTGGGTGCACCATTACATTATCTTCATCTATATAATTCTTAGGATTAGACGAAATAATTAACTCACCTGAACCTGGTTCTGAGGCAGAAAGTTCAGTTGCTTCCTCTAACGTTGTGGAAACAATTTGAATTATTTGTAATCCGCCCTTGAAGTATTCTAATCCCATAACTTTGAACTCTGCATATAAGGTTGTTTGGTCTTCTATCCATCGAATAGTTTGGTCTAAAATCCTAATTTTATCGTTTTTAACATTTTCATTGTTCATCACAACCTTCGGCGCGAATTTCTCGCCAATCTTGGCAAATTTATCCTGATATTTCGTAACAAAGTCATTACCACCGCCCATCCAAGCGGGTTTTAGCCATTTATTTTCTGTCCAGCTCATAATATTTATGATTAAAAAGTGAAAAAATAGCCTTG
>JBJXHA010000327.1:0-3711 GCA_046160275.1 Bacteroidia bacterium
TATGCCGCAGCAGACAGTGTGGCAGATATGTATTATTTGCGAGGGTTTTATGCTTTTGCCAAAAATGATACGGCTACAGCGATGAAACAACTCAAACAAGCATTTAAAATGCTCAAATCCTACCCAAATGCGGAAGTGCCTTATCAAATGGGAACGATGTTTTTGTTGCAAAAAAACTACTCCTCGGCACATCAATATATCGAACTTTCGATTCGAATGGATTCAAGTTCAGCGATTTATCCTTTTGCTAATGGTTATGTATATCAACAAGAAAAGAAATACGAGGAGGCAATTCAGTGGTATTTGCAAGCAATTCGAAAAAATAATAACCTCGCCAAGCCTTATTTGCAGTTGTATGAAATTTATGCAAATGAATTGAAAGACAAGCAAAAAGCCCTCAGCATTAACGAAAAACTATTGACTATCAACCCAAAACATCCTTTGGCGAATTATCACAAAGCAAATGACGTGTATCAAAAAGGAATGGAAAATACTGATGAAAAAGTGATGAAAGAGAACCTTGCGGGGGCAGCAGTATTGTATTCTATAGCCATTCAAGCAGATGAAAAATTTGTAAATGCCTATTATGCAAGAGGTTTGAGTTACTTTTTTATGGATGCAGAAGAGGAAGCCGTAAAAGATTTTGAGAAAACCTTACAACTCAATCC
This sequence comes from Bacteroidia bacterium, assembly GCA_046160275.1. Lineage (GTDB taxonomy): Bacteria > Bacteroidota > Bacteroidia > J057 > J057 > JBJXHA01. The sequence goes on from JBJXHA010000327.1 coordinate 669, forward strand.
ACAACACGCAAATGCACATTTTCAATTAGGCTCTATTTTTGAACATCATCAAGACTTGATAACAGCCTTGCAACATTACGAGGCAGCCGCAGCGATTCAACCTGATTTTAAAGAAGCACTGCAAGCTGTTAAGGAACTAAAAGCGAAAGTGGGAAATTAAAATTCCGCAGCAATAAGTTTATGTTAGAAAATAAAAAGGAAATATTTGTTATTTGTGCGGAAAAGTGCGTAGATTTGCGCCACATTTTGCAAATGTATATAGTGACTATCATTAACATAACATATAAATTTTAACATTTTATGAGTGAAATTGCAATTAAAGTAAAGGCAATCATTGTGGACAAATTAGGGGTAGAAGAATCAGAAGTGGTTGCTACTGCCAGCTTTGCTAACGATTTAGGCGCGGATTCTCTAGATACCGTAGAACTAATCATGGAGTTTGAAAAGGAATTTAATATCAATATTCCTGACGATGCTGCCGAAAAGATAACAACTGTAGGAGATGCTATTAAGTATATTGAAGAAAATCCAGCTCCCAAAAAGGATGCATAGTTTCTGATTAGATTTTTAACCATCTCAAAGACTAACGGCTGCTTTGTGTAATGAAAGCAGTCGTTTATTCAGTGTTAAACGCATTACAGAGTGAACAAATACTTCACTCTGTAATTTGTTGTTGATATTAATTCACTCATTAAATTATATCGTTTATCGTGAAAACAAGAAGAGTCGTTGTTACGGGAATGGGCGCACTTACCCCGATTGGGTTGAATGTACCTACTTTTTTAGAGGGCTTGAAAAATGGCGTAAGCGGCGCAAACCTCATTACTAGGTTTGATGCCTCAAAATTCAAAACGAAATTTGCTTGTGAGCTAAAAGGCTTCGAGGTAAACAATTTTATAGATAAAAAGGAAGCTCGCAGAATGGATCCTTTTACGCATTACGCGCTAATTGTGGCAAGTGAGGCAATTAAGGATTCAGGCATGGACTTATCTCAACTCAATCGTGAAAAAATTGGCGTAGTAATGGGGTCAGGAATTGGCGGAATGCAGGTTTTTTCGCAAGAGGTAAGAGATTTTACGTTAGGAGACGGTACACCGCGTTTTAATCCCTTTTTCATTCCGCGCATGATTATAGACATTGCGCCTGGGCGGATTTCAATAGAGCATGGGTTAAAAGGACCCAATTATGCCAGTATTTCGGCTTGTGCAACTTCTACCAACTGTATCATAGATGCTTATATGCTTATCAAAATGGGCTATGCAGATGCGATGGTAGCAGGTGGAAGTGAAGCAGCAATAACAGAAGTGGGAATTGGCGGATTTAATTCCATGAAAGCACTTTCTGAAAACAATGACAATTATCAAACGGCAAGTCGCCCTTTTGATGTTACGAGAGATGGCTTTGTGTTAGGTGAAGGCGGGGGAGCTTTGATTTTGGAAGAATATGAACACGCGGTAAAACGTGGAGCAAAAATTTATGCAGAACTTGCAGGGGTAGGAATGTCTGCTGACGCCTATCACATCACAGCACCTGCCGAAGATGGCTCAGGAGCAGCATTGGTAATGCAAAATTGTCTAAATGATGCTGGCTTAACAGCAAATGAGGTAGATTATTTGAATATGCATGGAACTTCTACGCCGCTAGGAGACGTAGCAGAAACCAAGGCAATTAAAAAAGTATTTGGGGAGGCAGCGTATCAAATGAATGTAAGTTCCACCAAATCTATGGTTGGGCATTTGTTGGGCGCAGCAGGAGTTGTGGAAGGAATTGCTTCGGTTTTGGCTATTCAACACAGTTTCATTCCTCCAACTATCAACCATGTAAACCCTGACCCCGACTGTGATTTGAATTATACCTTTAATCAAGCACAATATCGTGAGGTAAATGTGGCGATGAGCAACACTTTTGGATTTGGCGGACATAACGCTTGTGTGTTATTTAAGAAAATATAATTAAGCGGATGGTTTTCGGTTTTTCAAAATTTAAACATACGCTTTTTGCCCATTGGAATGGTTTATATAACCGTTTCAATGGGCAAAAAACTGATGATAAGTAGTAGTTTATCATTAGTTACAGATATTTATATTTTGAGTTATACAAAATATGAAAATTGTGGATTTTTATGTAATGCTACGTTGAGCGATTTTATTCACTTTTAAAGTTTTTCTATTTCTTCGGTCGTTAAACCCGTTAAATCTGAAATATCAGCCAATTGCATAGACTTGTCTTTCATCTTTTTGGCTATTTCCATTTTGCCTTTCTTCACACCATCTTTTTCTGCGGTTTCTGTTACCTGCTTAACACCAATATAACTCAAACGACTTTTTTCATAATCTTCTCGCTGTTGCTTTGATAAATTAGCCACTTCTGCTGTATTAAAAGCTTGTGCAAAAACGGATTCATTCAAAATTTGTGGAATATCATCAAATTTTTCTAAATTTTTCAGAAAATACGCCCACTTATCAAAATGGGTTTTTAGTTCTGATTCGGTTTTTGTGAACGCAGGCATTTGTAGATATACCAAGCCCAACTTATCATAAAACGGGTCATTGTCTTGGTCTTTTAACACAATGTAGCGGTGAAATTTTGCCGTTTTTTCAGCCTCATACCAAAAATCTAACACCGCAATAAAATAGATGGCACTTAATTCAAAGTTCCATTCGCCTCTTTGTGCTTGTTCTCGTATCGGATAGGTAAGGTAATACAATGACCTATCTTTGAAAAAATCCACTTTTGCCTTTTGCATCTCCACAATGAAACGTTCTCCACTTGTGGACTTGCAATGAACGTCAAAAAACGCTTTGCGCTCCTCACTTGTATCAGGTACTTGCTCTACATTTTGAAACGTTAAATCCTCAATTTGGTGATGTTCTGGCAATAATTGGTTCAGAAAATCTTTCAATAAGTTCTTATTCCCTTCCTCGCCAAAGAGTTTTTTAAAACCAAAATCTGTGTAGGGATTGATATATTTCGCCATAATTTTTGTTTTTTATTTACAACGCAAATATACTATTTTATCCATACGATTCCAATTACTTTTTTG
>JBJXHA010000328.1:0-3139 GCA_046160275.1 Bacteroidia bacterium
ATACTTTCGTAAAAAAGGCACTGACGAACAAAAAAGGTTGGTGGAACTTTACTTTTCCTTTTGATGCTGATGGTGATGGCGATTTAGATTTGGTTGCTGGCAATTTAGGTGAAAATACACGACTAAAAGCTTCTGATAATCAACCTGTTAGAATGTATTTTTTCGATGCAGACGACAATGGTAAAAAAGAGCAAATAGTTACACATTATATTCAAGACAAAGAATTGACTTTCATGACTTTGCCCGATTTACAACGTCAAATTCCTTCTTTAAAAAAGAAATTCCTCTTCGCTCGTGATTTTGCGAAAGCAGATTTAAAAGATATTTTTGCCAAAGGCAAACTGGAAAAAGCGGTAAAATATGAAGTCAACTATTTTAGTAATGCATTATTAATCAACGATGGTAAAGGCAACTTCACAACAACCGCCTTTTCGGGCATGGCGCAATTATCGCCATACTATACAGCGCAACAAATTGATGCAAATGGCGATAACCTACCAGATATTTTGCTCTATGGTAATTTTTACAACAGCAGCGTTCAACTTGGTCGTTATGATGCTGACTTTGGTAAAGTATTGATTAACAAAGGAAAAGGTCAATTTGATGTACAAAATACCACAGGCGCACTCATCGGTGGCGAAGTGCGCCGCAGTGCTTTGATTCACCTAGGTAAAAAGAAAGAACAAGCTATTGTTTTAGCGAGGAATAATGGAAAAGCAGTCGTCGTGAAAATGAGATAGTCAAAAGTCAAAGGAATGTTTATAACTTAACGCAAGTTCAAAACTTGCGTTAAGTTGAGCTTGCGTTAAGTTGACTTCCGAAACTCATAGCATTGTAAAATTTTAAAAATGTAAAAAATAAATACTAACAAATGTTAGTTAATTTATAAAAAAGTATCTATATTTGCAGTAGCAAACCATAAATATCAATTTATCTCAGTTTTTAGACTAAATAAATACCAAATTTTTGTCCTAACCAAATAAAATACCTAGGCTTTCGGAAAACCACTCTCGAAAGCCTTTTTTGTTCAAGTTAGTACATTTCAAATTATTTTAAAGGAAGTACAAAATATTTTACCATGTCGTTTGCAAGTTTAGAAAGTCAATTTGAGGCACGAATTGCCGCCGATGATAAAATTGAAGCGAAAGATTGGATGCCCGATCACTATCGTAAAACGCTTATTCGTCAGATTTCACAACACGCTCATTCTGAGATAGTTGGAATGTTGCCTGAGGGTAACTGGATTACGCGTGCGCCATCTTTGCGTCGAAAAGCAGCCTTAATTGCAAAAGTTCAAGATGAAGCGGGGCATGGCTTGTATTTATATTCTGCTGCCGAAACACTTGGGGTTGATAGAGATACTTTATTGCAAGAATTGCATAGCGGTAAAGCTAAATATTCAAGTATTTTCAATTACCCGACATTGACTTGGGCAGATATGGGCGCAATCGGCTGGCTGGTTGATGGCGCTGCAATCATGAATCAAGTTCCACTTTGTCGCACTTCTTATGGACCTTATGCTCGTGCGATGGTACGTGTTTGTAAAGAAGAAAGCTTTCATCAAAGACAAGGCTACGAAATCATGCTGACACTTTGCCGAGGTTCAAAAGAACAAAAAGCAATGGCGCAAGATGCATTGAATCGTTGGTGGGCACCTTCTATGATGATGTTTGGACCAAAAGACGACGAATCTCCAAATACAGAACAATCAATGCGTTGGAAAATCAAACGTTTTACGAATGATGAACTCCGTCAAAAATTCGTAGATGTAACAGTGCCACAAGCGGAATACCTTGGCCTGACGATGCCTGATGATAAAATTGTATGGAATGAGGAGCGTGGTCACTACGATTTTGGAGAATTAAATTGGGAAGAGTTTCGCAATATCATTGCAGGAAATGGCCCTTGCAATAAACAACGTATTAAGGCTCGTATCAAAGCGCACGAAGAAGGCGCATGGGTTCGAGAAGCAGCCTTAGCACATGCTGAAAAAATGGAAAAAAGAAAAATGTTGAATAAAATTGATTAGTTATTAGGGTTTAAAAGATTAATTGTCAACAGAATATAATGAAATATTTTAGAAATGGTGCTGTGGAAACTGCACCATTTTTTCGTTTTTTAAAATCCGATAAATCTTCATAATTTATTAACGATTTCTTAAAAATAAAGTCATAAATAGAGATTTACTTTGCAGCAAAACTTTTTAAGATGGAAAGAAACATCACTATCACAACTACGTCCGAAATACACACATCTTTCGTAGCTGAAATATGTGAACAAATAGAATTGGCTGCGATTGCACGAGGTACAGGCATTGCAAAACGCGACCCTAAACAAATAGAGGCCAAAATTATCAAAGGCGATGCTGTAATTGCCTTAGAAGGTAATCAATTGGTAGGCTTTTGTTATCTTCAACAATGGTCGAATGGCGCTTTCGTTTCCCATTCCAGTTTAATTGTAACACCGACTTACCGAAAAGCAGGTATTGCAATGCTCCTCAAAAAAGCCTTAATGCAATTGACGAGGTCGAAATATCCAGATGCAAAAGTTTTTGGTATTACCACCAACATGCACGTAATGAAAATAAATACTGAATTGGGGTATATTCCAACAGGTTTTTCTGAAATAACTCAAGACGATGCGTTTTGGCTACAATGCCAAAGTTGTCCTAATTTTGATGTGCTACAACGTGCAAATCGTAAAATGTGTTATTGTACCGCAATGTTAGCCCCTTCGGCTACGATGTTAGCAGCAAGATTATAAATATTAATGACATTCCTCACTCTAATAATGGCTTAGCTCATCCTAATAAGCAGGACTCTACTTATTTGATGAGCTTTTTACATATATTTATTATTCGTAATTCTCAATATTAATTTTTTCCCGAAAAGTAAAACTTAACATTAGATTTCAACGATTCGGCATACTTTTGTGTTAAGTTTAGATTAATTAATTATTAAGTTATTATTAAATCATTTTAATACATATAAAATTTATAATATGGGAGTTAACAAAAATAAAGTGGCAGAAGAAAATCCAACATTGCCCAAAACAGAAAAAGTAGTGAAAGCAAAGAAAGAAGACAACACAAAAGTAACGGCTGTTGAAGTAGTTCAAAAGCCTATAAAGTCAAAGAAAA
>JBJXHA010000329.1:0-4269 GCA_046160275.1 Bacteroidia bacterium
GAAGCGAAGATGCTTTTTATTATAAAATGGAGGGCGTTGACTTAGATTGGGTGTTTAGTAATCGCCAAAAAGAATTGAGTTATCCTAATTTGTCTCCTGGAACTTATGTTTTGCATGTTACTACTGCGAACGAGCAGGGAGTTCTAAATCCCAATGAAAAGCTACTCACGATTGTCATTTCTCCGCCTTGGTGGAAAAGTTGGTGGGCATATTTTCTTTATATCATGGTTTTTGTAGGAATTTTGTGGCAATTTATTCATTTTCAAGTGAAAAGGGTGAGGTTGCAAAACGAGTTGTTGTATAAAGAAAAGGAAACCCTCCACCTACAACAGATAGATGAGGTAAAGAACCGATTTTTTACCAACATCACCCACGAATTTCGCACGCCTTTAACCTTAATTATTGAACCTGTGCGCCAACTGTTGAAAGACAAATCTTTAGTAACTGGACATCCTTCACTTCGCATTATTTTTAATAATGCCAACCGTTTGCTTGCTTTGGTAAATCAATTGTTAGACCTTTCTAAATTGCAAGAGGGAAAAATGCAAATCCATTGGTCGAAAGGTGATGTATTACCCCTATTTCAAGAAGTATCGGAATTGTTTCTTCCTGTAATAGAGAAAAAGCAGCAACAATTATTGTGGGAATGTGAGTTAAACCAACTTATTACTATCGCTGACCACACGATTTTAGAAAAAATCGCCTATAATTTGCTTTCTAACGCACATAAATTCACCCCCGAAGGCGGGGAAATCACACTTCGTATTACGCAACCTACCGCCCAATATTGGCAAATAGAAGTGGAGGATACGGGCGTTGGCATCGAAGAGAAAAAGTTGCCCCATATTTTTCAACGCTTTTATCAAGCCGACAATAGCCTTACACGAAACAATGAAGGAACAGGGATTGGATTGGCTTTAGTAAAAGAACTTTGCGATTTGCTTGGGGCTGAAATAACGGTAAAAAGCATTGTCAATCAAGGAACTACGGTTAAAATTGTATTTTCGCTTCGTCCCATTATTTTCAACTCAGTTCTTCAAAGCCATTCAAACAGGGAAGTTACTACACTTCCAGAGATAATAACGACCAAAAATAGCAATTTGGTATCGTTGATTCAAGCAGAAACGCAGCAAGAAACCATATTGTTGGTAGAAGATAACCCCGATATGCGTGAGTATTTGCAGATGACTTTGGAGCAGCAAGGGTATCAGGTTATGACTGCCGAAAATGGAAAATTAGGGGTACAAACAGCACTGGAATTTGTACCAGATATAATTATCTCTGATGTGATGATGCCTGAAATGAATGGCTATGAATTGACCGAAACCCTCAAACAGCATAGCCTCACTTCTCACATTCCTATTGTATTATTAACGGCAAAAGGGCGAATCGAAAACAAAATCGAGGGCTACAAACGCGGAGCTGATGCTTATTTACCAAAACCTTTTCAAACGGAAGAACTATTGGTGCGCCTACAACAATTATTGGCAATGCGCCAAAAGTTACAACAAAAATATCAAGCAAGTTTTCTTCCTGCACAAGAAAAAGCAATACAAGTAGCCGTTGAAATGGAGCAAGAAAATGTTCTTGCTTCAGAAAATGAATTACCGAGTCTTTCGAAAGAGGATAGCCTTTGGCTCGAAAACCTACGCAATATCATTCAACAAGAACTACACAAAGATAGTTTTATTGCAGACGAACTTCCGCCGCTAGTTTTTATGAGTCGTACCCAATTTTATGGCAAAGTCAAAGCCTTAATCGGGCTTACGCCTGCTCGCTTGGTACGGGAAATTCGTTTGCAAACCGCATATCAACTCATCGTTTCGCAGCCGAAACTCCATCTCAAAGATGTTATCCTTCAAATCGGGCTGAATGATGTAAAGCATTTTTCTACCCTATTTAAGGAGCAATTTGGGATAAGCCCGCAAGAATTGCAACGCGACCAATTGAAAAAAAATGAGTAGTACACAGGTTTTTTTGATGCAATTCGCTTAAAATACTTGTATAAAGGCTAGTTTTTGTCAAAAAAGTACGTTTACCTCCCAAAAAAGTACGTTTACCCCCCCAAAAAGTACGTTTACCCCCCATTTTCTTCAAAAACTTCAAGACCTTTGTAACATGATAACGCTAGTATTAAACCCTCTTAGCCATTTGCTAGGCTTTCGACTTTGTGTATTAAAGTATTAACCGGGTAACAATTTCAAACTTTCTAAAAATGAGGAAACCAAACGCATAGAATCTTTTTTATGTATCAACTTTTAACTCTTTTTGCTATTTGAAACTCCTCCAAACGGAATCATTTGCTGAATATAAAAATTGGTTAATTGTTTGTGCCTTACATAACTCAATAAGGTAAATATTCTTGGGCTTATGTATTCTCTTCCCGTTTTATGTGAGATAAAACAGAAGTAGCGAATTGTTGGCATGAATTAGCTAGTAGTACTAAAACTATAAAACTCTAATACAGTCTCCAGCCAGATGAGAATTAGGTGAGTCATCCTAGTCAAGCAACTCTTGGCTAGGATTTTTATTTTGTACCGTATCAAAACTGTGTAACCCAAACGCAAAAATGTATCTTAGGTTTAGGATTTTTTTCGTATTTTTACCCTCAAATTAGACAAATGACAATTTTTACCAAAAACATCATTATTCATGCTATTAATAATATGATTCGCACAAAATTACTACTCTTTCTTGGTGCAATACTTGCCTTGCCTGCTTTTGCTGAGCTACCTGTCATGTTTTACCTTGACCGTTGCCAATTTGCAGACCCCACAAATCAACCTTATATAGAAACAGTGATTTCTATAGATGGAAATACCGTAAAATATAAGCCTACGCAGAATAAAAGTTACCAAGCCTCTGTAAATGTGTCTTTTTTGTTGCAAAAACTGCAAGGAAAAGATAGTGTATTTGTAACGGGGGATAAGTTTAATTTGCTAAGCACAGAATTGCAAGATACCTCTGACATGATTACCAAAGGTTTGGCTTTTTCGCACCTAAAACGCATTGAGTTAGCACCGGGCAAGTATGTTTTGAAGGTGGAGGTGAAGGATAATTTCCAACCTAAAAGTAGCAAAACGGGCGCAATAGACGTATTTGAGGTGAAGCCAAGTGAGGCAGATGAAATTGTTTTTAGTGACATTCAATTTATCAATTCTATCAAAAAAGCAGAAAGTGAAAACGAGTTTACCAAGCATGGCTACGAAATTATTCCTTTTGGGACAAATGCCTTGTTTGTGGAGCAAGATAAAATGCGTTTTTATGTGGAGGTGTATCATGCCGATAAATCTTTTCAAGGCGAGTATTTCCTACAAGCCATGATTAAATGTGGAAATAAAACTTTCTTTGAACATTCTTATACCAACCGAAAAACGCCCGCCTCAATGGACGTATTCACAGGTCAGTTTGATATTAGCAAATTGCCTTCACAACATTATGTGTTAGAGGTTAATGCCAAACAAAATGGGGTAACAAAACGTCTTGTTATGCGCACCTTTGATGTGATTAATTCGAGGGTAAAACCTGATTTGCAAGCATTTACTGCAAGTAGAGACGAAGCAGGGATTTTTGGGAAATATTCTTTAGAGGAATTACGCTACTACATCGAATCTATTTCGGTATTGGCGACTCGCACTGAGTTGTCTATGGGAAAAAGCCTAGAAACGAAAGAGCAATGTGCTAGCTTTTTATATGGTTTTTGGAAGAAAAGGGAAAAAGCGGAAGAGCCTGTTGCTTACTTATGGGATAGCCACGTGAAAAAGGTGGCTTTTGTAACCCAAAATTACAAATCAAACCTTAGACCAGGCTACAGAACGGACAGAGGGCGCGTATTTTTGATGTATGGGATTCCGAGTAACCTAGAGCGTTTCCCTGCCGAAACAGGGGCATTGCCTTACGAAATTTGGCGATATGACCGTTTAGGTGCGCAAAATAACGTCATTTTTATCTTTTATGACCCCGATTTGGCTACCAATGAATATCCTTTGCTACACTCTTCTAAATATGGCGAGGTCAATAACCCACGTTGGCGTTCTATCATTCTCAAACAAAATTCAACGCACATTGATTATGAAGGGCAAAACAGCGATTGGGACACAAAATTGAACCCAAATGATTAAAACATGATTTAGAATATTAGGAAATGACGAGGCTGTCTAAAAAGTTCGCAACTCTTCGAAGAGTTGCGAACTTTTTACGTAGAACATAATACAAAACAATTACAATGGATACTATTTTTTGTAAATAAGATTTTTTGGACAGCCCCTT
>JBJXHA010000330.1:0-4510 GCA_046160275.1 Bacteroidia bacterium
CCGTACAGCATTACATTTATGCCACTACCAAATAGCATAAGTCCCTCTTTTACGGTGCGTTAAAATTATATGTTTATGCTAAGAATTTAACATTTCCCACTGAACAGGTACAACCCCCACATGTTCACAAACCATTCCACCTGCAAGATTGGCGAGTTCAAAGGCTTGATAAAGCGGTATTTGTGCAGCGATAGTTAAGGCTGCTACGGCAATTACGGTGTCGCCTGCGCCTGAAACGTCTAAGATTTCGCGAGCTTTGGTAGGAAAATGCGTTATGTTTAGCCCTTCATCAGCCCAAATCATTCCTTTTTCGCTTAAAGTCAATAAAGTATGGGTATGTGGCATTTTTTCCCTTAATAATCGTATCGCGTCCTTTAATTCCTCAAAATTCTGCCTATTTAAACTTACACCTAATGCCGTTTCTATTTCTTTTAAATTCGGTTTAAATAAAAAGCTATTTTCATAACTAAAAAAATTACGATGTTTGGGGTCGACTAAGACAGGAATTTTTAATTTTTGCGCCAATGCCATTATTGGTTGAATTAATTCCTTTGTAATCAATCCTTTATCATAATCTTCAAAAATAATAACTTGGTATTTTTGTAAGGAATCTTCCGTTAAATTTGCTAAAATTAAGCTATTTTCTTCCTGATTTATTACTTGTATATCTTCCTTATCTATGCGCAAAACTTGTTGTTGTCGGGCAATAATGCGTGTTTTTACAGTCGTTTTTCGGTAAGAAGATGTCAATAAAAAGTGTGTTTGTATTTTTCCTAGCCTTAATAAATGAGTTAAATTTTCTCCTTCTTTATCACCGCCAATGACGCTACAAATGCTTACCTTCGCGCCCAAAGTTGCCAAATTTAGCGCAACATTTGCCGCACCGCCTAAGCGATATTCTTCCTTTTCTACCTGCACAATTGGGACGGGAGCTTCGGGCGAAATGCGTTCTACCTTGCCAAATACATAGTGGTCAAGCATCATATCGCCAATAATTAAAATGTTCAGTGTCTTTGCTTTTTGCTTTAATTCGTCCATATTAAGTAGTGAATAGTTAAAAATGAATAGTGAACGGCGCAAGCCCTCAACGAAGTTAATAATAAAAACAAAATTAAGTAACTGATAATCAATTATTAAAACACAAGTTAGCTTCTTCGTCTTTTACTCGCTCGTTCATATATTCGTAATTTATACCTTGCTTCTTATTTGCAAAAATAAGGATTCTTTTTGTATCTTTGTGAAAAATAACACGCAAAAATGGAAAAGACAAAACTAAGTGATTGGACACAATTAAAGATAGAAAGGGCTTTTGGCTTAAAAGAGGTTTTTGACATTTACTGCATTTTACAAGACTTAAAAGCACGCATTTACGCCATGATTGCGGAGAAAGATGCCGAAGAATTTGCTTGATATAAATCCAAAAATGCTTGAACCGTATCTTTTGCATCAAAAGCGACAAAAGGCTGAAAGTCATGTTTTTGCAAGGATAAAATTTGTGTCAAAGCTGCTTTCATGGCAGCTTCATCGGGGCAAATATGCACTTTCTCATGATGCACCAATTCCCCTACTTCAAATTGAACCACATAACAACCTTTTGCTAATGCCTCCGTTATCACCAATCCTTGCCCTTCATAAATAGAGGTATGCAGGAAGATTTTCGCATTCTCCATTTTCGCCAAAGTCATTTCTCTACTCAACCGACCGCAAAGTCGCACATTTTTTTGTAGCTGTAAGGCTTCCAAATCAGCTTGTAAGATCGGCATTTCTGGCCCTTCTCCTATAATTTCGGCTTGCAGATGAGGGAAAGTAGGCAGCAGTTGCGCCATCAGCTGTAAAAATAGGCGATAATTTTTCAAAGGAATCAGCGAACCTACCCCCAATATATCAATCGGTCTATCAGTTGCATCACACGTTTTTACATTAATTCCCATCTGAATTAGGGTAGGTTTAACTTGGGTATTTTGCTCAAAAAACTGCGCAAGAGTACTAGAAATCGCCACAATCGGATATTTTTTGAGGTTGAGCAAAGGCAAGTAGCGATTTTCAAGTTTGGCATCTTGCCCATGTAAACAAAATACATTCGGTATTTTATAATATTCGGCAAACTTTTGCGCCAACAAAGCACTTTCTGTTAACCAAAAACTTTGCACCTGCTGTATTTTATACTGGCGATGTAGTCTTTTCATGGTTTGCCAAGCCCGATACCAAGTGCGAAAACGAAAGGGAAATCGGCTATTTTTTCCTCCCATTGCAAAAACTTCTATGCCATGCCAAAAATACGTTTTTGCCTCGTAAGGATATTGTAAAGCGATGATTTTCAAGGTGAAAACTTGTCGGCGTTGCATTTCCAACAGCCATTCTTGAATGGTTGGAACACAAGTCGTATCTTGTTCATTTTGCGCAAAACCGGGGAGAACTACAAGTAAAACTGGAAGCATTTGAAAGTAAAAAAGGAAAAATGAATAATGAAAAAGGCGCGTTTTGCCGTTGTTGATATGGCTGTAAGAGAAGCGAAAACTTCCTAAATCATACACTAAATAATTATGCCCATAAAAGTCGAAAAAGAGCTGTTTAGAGGCTCTTTTTCAATGCGTTAAAACTAATAATAATCCTATAAAAACAAGGCAACAGGCGAAAAACCACTTATAGCTAATTGCACCACGTTTGTTTGCACAAACGGCAGGAGTTGCACCTGCATAGCCAGAATCCCAAATTCCGTGTGTCGAAGTAAGGCTTTTCTACGGCACTTGTTTATTTTTTATACGAATTGATGAATAATATGTTGCCAAACGCCTAGCATAATTTTTAAAGAACTCAATGTGTAATTATGTAATTACGTTATCTGCTTGATAGCACATCAAATCACCCCAATAATTCTTAAAGAAGTTATTGAAACAGCCATCATGATTGGTAACATTTCTTCAACCGTCCATTCTGTTGGTTTTGTATAAATTGATACCGCTTGCAACATAACAGATTTTCCATCAATCATGATGAATATATTTTCGCAACTGTTCTGATTGATAGGCAGACTGTAATTAGAAGAAGTTAGCCTATCAATTCTATTTAAAGAACCTGCATCGTGCTTTAAAATAACTTCAGTTCCATTGGGTTTTGTTACAGTTATCGGTTCGGTAAGAAAATTTGAGCCTTGTAAAAACAAAATATAAGGAAAATGCTTTTCATCAATCATTAAGTTTCTTATTTCATTGATGTTTTTATGAGAACGTTCAATGGCATTTCCTGCTACCATCAATTCTTGGTCATTGTTTTTGCCGACTAAAATTCCCTTGCTAATATTTTCAATGTCCTTGCCTTGATGTTTTGCTTCACAGACTAAAACAATACGCCATTTGTCGTCTTTGTCTTTCACCTCGATAATTCCGCCATCAGGTTTTATTGATGCTTTTTCAACAAATATTGTTACGCCCAACCTTGAATCAACAGAATTGAGTTTTTCATTGATTTCCTTTTTTTCAATACTCTCTCTAAAACGAAATTCAAGGTTAGGAAAATCTTTTTTTAAGGTTTCAAAAATTGCTTTTGAAAAATCGTTTACTAATATGTCGTGTTTTTGGGCATTTTCACCAAATATTTCCTTTGGTCCTTGACCTCTTACTTTTTCAGTCCTTAGTCGGTCTGTTTGCTTCTTCTTCATAATCTTTTGTGCTTGATTAAAATTCTAAAATAAGGACACTTCCCATTGATTGATAAATCCTTATCATCATTTCCTTTTCTAAATTTTACCAATTCAAATTGCTCAGGATTGAATTTATGCAAAAAAGTAATAGGAACACCCATAATCCCCTCATAATCCATTGGAATATCTTTGGTCTTGCCTACATTAATCGCATCATAATTATCAAATTTAGGATATTCGCTTTCGTTTCCGTAATAGGTTTTAGAAAGAATAATATCCTCATGTCGTTTAGAAGTATCCAAATTGGTTAACCATAAACAATTATTGGGGGAAATTATTCTATTACCTGAACTATCAATACGAGCTTCTGTCCCGTAAAGTTCGTAGTGGTCAGGAACGATAAAACCTGAAATGCCTCTGCCCATATTTATTCCTAACCAAGCCTTATTTTCTTTGATGAGTTTGAAGATTTCTTTATAAGTGATTGCATTAATATTACCAATTATGAGAAATTTTTTTTGGTATTTTATCAATTGCGCTATGTATTCCCTAAATAAGGAAAAAGGTGGATTTGTTACTACAATGTCGGATTGTTTCAAAAGCTCAATACATTCTTGACTACGAAAATCGCCATCTCCTTTGAGTGGTTTAATACCAATTTCTTCCACATCAGGAACTTTATTTCCATTTTTGTCACCTGTATATTCAAGAAATACTGCCTTTTCAGGTTTTTCTTGAACAAACAAATCCCTCTCTTGAGTTTTATAACAAGTTGTTATTAGTTTTTTCAATCCTAAATTTTCAAAATTGTAAGCAAAATAATGAAAAAAATTACTATTTCTAGGGTCATCACAATTACAATAAACCACC
>JBJXHA010000331.1:0-4125 GCA_046160275.1 Bacteroidia bacterium
GTTTTGCATACTTTTGTGGAAAGAAATGAGTGCAAAATTAGGCTTGTATCTTTGATAAAAAAAGTTTTTTTTTGATGTAGCAAGTTATTTTCTGTTAAGCAAGGGTTTTTGTTGTAAATTCGTAGAAAAATGAAGGTTTTTATGAGGTTTTGGTCTTGCCCTTTTCACACAGCACGGATTTATTCTTATTTAAAAGGGCTGTCATTGCAAGCAAGTGAACAAGAAAAAATGAGCGATAGCGAAATTTTTTCGAGTGAACGCAGTGCAGCAATCCTACAAAGTGTCAAAACGGTGGGTTTAAACATTGTAGGATTGCTTCAAAAACGCTCGCTCCTAAAGTCGCTTGCGTTTTTTCGCGATGACATTTGTTCTGTTTTTATTCCAAAAATAGAACAAATGCTTATTATTATCTTCATACTAACCATTTTCTCCACTTTTGCCCAAACACAACCCTCTTTACAACTTACTTTTAGCCGCCAAAATAATTTCACTTATTCTACGCGCTACGGTTTTAATGATAAATTTCAACATAAAAAACACCAATTTGAGGTGCTTTCGCATCACGATCATTTGTTAAATAGTTCGTTGGAGAATCCGTTTGTGCAGGTTTTTTTCAAAAATCAGTTGAATTACCAATATAAAATACACAAAAAGTGGGCATTAGCTTCTGTGCTTGAGGCGGATAATTTTGTTCAAAATCAGACACATAGGGTAAGTGTCTATGCAGGTGCGAGTTATCAGCCAAATGAAAAATTTGTAATCACGCCCTTGATTGGGTATAGTTGGGATTATTTGTCGAAGCGTTTGAATCAGGGGATTTCGCCTGCTTTGAAATTGCGTTATGCTTATGCATGGAAAGACGGTTTAGCGACTGAAAATCAGTTGTTTATTAGGACAAAATATTTGCAGCCGCGCCATCAGCGCAATATTTTGTTAAAATCGGCATGGCAGCAAAGTTTCGGAAAATTTGGAAATATGGGCTTTAGTTTGGTGGCGGGTAGCAATGAAATGGACAATTTTAAGGCAAAATCTGTGGAAAAAATTCAATCCGATACGCTCAATCCTAACTTTATGATGCAATATTTTATCACCCCTACCCTTTCTTTTGAATCAGAAAATGTATTGAATTTAACAAGAAGAAGGTTTCGCTATGTGAATGTTGATACCTCAAATGCGGAATTTAATAACCTACAATTTTCACAAAATGAAATCAATTTACGACAAAAAGTTCAGTTAAAATTGAAAAAAATACAAGCAGAATTTCAATACCTTTATGATTATAGCAACCGAAGATATGCGGTAGAAAATAATAAGCAACTCATTGCAAATGAATATGAAAGGTTGCAAAATCAAGAAAAACAGAAAGATTTTTTGCGGCAAGGAAATGCCTTTGATTTAAAATTTGTTTATTTTTTGAAAGAACAAAATTACTTTACCTTAACAGGAAATAATCGCTATGTGATGTACGATACACCTTCTAATGAAAATTTCGATGACCATGATGAATTAAATTATGGATTATCGCTGGAATGGAATTATCGGTGGAATCAAAAATTTATTACGCATTATCAACTAAATGGCAGCGTGAGAAAATATGCTTTTTTATATAAGGAACGAAGCCAAGACAATTATACCCAGCGAAATTTGCGCCTAGCCTTTGATTATCAATGGGCTTTCGCGCCAAAATGGTTGCTTTCGGGCGAGCAGTTTATTTATGTAACGTACAATGTGAAAGATTTTCAAGATGCCAATTTCACCGACCGTTCTACGCGAAATTTGGAGTCACGGATGAATCTTTCTTACCTCAAAAGCGAAAAATGGCAACATGCTTTATCCATCTATCGCAAAGAAACGCACCTTTCTTATTTGAATTGGGATAGATTTTCGGAAACCGCTTTGGATACAACCATAAACTGGGTAATTGAGCAGAAAAACACAATTAACTTATTGAATATCAAAGAAAAAGGAAAACTAGCTTTTGAGTTTGGCTACAAACATTTTCAATTAATGCGCCATCAAAATACCTCTATGATTAATATACGAAATGTATTAGAACCGATAAATTTGCATATCAGAAATTTTCAGACAGGCGCAATTACAGGCGTGCGTTGGTATGGAAAAAGCCAGAACACTTTAAATGTGTTGATTTGGTGGCAATATCAATATTTAGACAATCGCTATCGTTCCATTAATGCTTTTTCAGGATTTAACAACAATTACCAAGAAAGCGAACTACAAAAAGTAGGGCGTTTCTTCCGTCCTTTTGCCGATGCAAGCATGAGTTTTTGGTTTTAAGGTTTAAAAAGCAAAAAAAAGAGATGCCTAAACACGGCATCTCTTACAGAAAGATTAACAAGAAACTACACCAAATCTACTGAATTGTCAATAGCTAAATGTTATGAGAGTTAGGATGGGGTTAGTTTAACACGCTGAAAACTAAGACCTTATGCTATATACGTTTCTCTTATTCTCTTATATTTTATTTATGATACAAAGTAAGGGATTGCCGCGCACATTTTCTTTTCCTTTTCGATAAATGGTAGCTTTTTCACGATGAATGGTAGAAAATAGGCATTTAAGTTTATGAAAATTTACTTAAAATCCATTTTTTTGAGGCAAATTAGGCAAACGAAATTCACTATCGTCTAACGCTTTTTCCTCAATTTTGGTCGCTGTATATTTAATAGAAAATGAATTCCCATCATATATAAATTGTAGCCAAGGGGATTGGGCTTCCGAAATGTAAACATTTTTGAACGAAAATTTCACATTGCGGTAGTTATCAGGATTGCTATATATTTCAGTATCAAACCAATAAATATTGGAGGTAATTATTCCCTCTTCGTCTAATTGATGGACAATTTTGTCGCAAACTCTCCCCATAATTGTCTCATCATTGGGATTACGCTCATTTTTAACTAGCGTTTTCTTTTCTACGTCTAAGGGAATTACAAACAAAGAATCAATTCCCTTTCTAAGGGAATAATCTTTACCATCGACTAGCTGATATGTAGATTTGATGTCATTCCCATTATAATTATATTTAACATTCCCTGCCTTAATGTACATCCTCATGGTATTCCCATAAAGAGATTCTAATAGCTCGTTCGGTATATGACTCTTTTTCGATTGAACTTGAATGGAGTAGGTAATAATTCCTTCAAAGTCCTTTTTTTCATGCTTGGGTTGACTAGCACTATTGCAAGAAATCATTATAATTATCGGCAAAATAATTGGAAATAAGATTTTTTTTAATTCTATTCATGATACTTTATGTTGATTGTAAATAATTCTTCTTCAATCGAATACGCTTTTTGTAGTAACAGCACACATCATAAATTAGTTAAGCTAAAAAGGTAGTTCATCTTCACAAGTAAACTACCTTTTTAGTGCATTATTATTTCTTCTTTTTCGGCTTTGTTTTTTTCTTAGGCTTAGGTTTAGGTTTTGGCTTAGGTGCGGGGGTAGGATTAGGGTTATTTACAGGACGAGTATCAATTTTAGAAACAATGCGATAGTTAACGGTTTTTGCCACATCGCCCCAACTGGTAGAAAGCTGGAAGGTCAAATTAGATTTACCTGCCGAACCTGTAAAATCAAAAGAAAAAAGAGATTCATAAGGCGTTCCGACCATTTGAGGCTCTCCTTCTTTGGGAATTACGGTGCTTTGCTGCGATTCTTTGATAAATTTTAATACGCCATCATTGTTTTCCGTCATTTTCCAAGCGTAAGCAGTACCGCCATTATTTCTCAATTTCACGACCAATGACTGCCCTTTTCCTGCCATAACAATAATCGAAGAATCATGATTTGCCTCCGTCAAGGTAATTTGTGAAAAACCGAGAAAACAACTTGCCATGAATAACACGAGTAAAAAATATTTTTTCATATAATAAAACCAATTAAATGAGAAGACAAAGGAAATAAGAAAATGTTAGATTTCCACGTTTTATTGTTAAATATACGGTAGTGGCATAAATGTAATGCTGTACGGGCTGCTTTAGCTGCCCGATAACTTGCAAAAACTTCGTTTTTGCGATTTTGCGGCAGCTAAAGCAGCCGCTACAGGTTTTAGTTAGCATTACATTTGAAGGACTACCAAATATACTAGGGGGAAGAAAAATT
>JBJXHA010000332.1:0-17624 GCA_046160275.1 Bacteroidia bacterium
TTGATGAGTAATTGTGTAGCACCTGCCTGCCCGATACGATTAGGCTGAGCTTCTGCAACTGATGTTACAGCAAAAAAGATGCTACAATATAGTAAGAAACGTTTCATAAATTAAAATTGTCAGTAAACAGTTATCAGTAAACAGTTATCAGTAAACAAAGAAATAGCCTATTGCATTATGATTTACAGTTGGGAATATAAGGCAGTAAAACCTTGTGGAGGTTTGAACAAGGAAAGCAACTCATTGTCGAAATATATTCACTTGAATACCAAGATTTTACTTCTGAAAACTGTTTACTGTTCATTGCTCACTGTCTTATATTCCCGCTATTTCTCTCTGAAAATTTACACAAAAATTAATAAGAGTTCAAGTCTGTTTGACGCATAATAGCTAACATCTTCACGATTTTTTCACCAACGCCTGGTGCATCAATGTGAACAATGTAAACACCACTTGCAACAGATACCCCGCTTTGATTTTTCAAATCCCAAACTTGCTCTGTCAAAGGAGAGTTTTTGTTATACGTTTTCACTAAATGCCCATTCAAGGTATAAATAGAAATCGTACACTCTTTTGGTAAGTTTGTGATTTTCACTTGGTTATCTAACTGAGCAGCCTCATAGCTTGAATATGCGTAATAAGGATTAGGTACTACACGAATCATATCCAAAGCTGATACAGCCGTTTCGTTTACGTTGTTTTTCGCAGCTCTGTCTGTTGTGCTGAATTTATAAGTTGCGAGATAATCGTTGTTTTCACCTTTACGTTGGCGATAAGGTTGATTTACACGCAAAGAAATACGCACATCAGAAGGAATGTCATGTGGGTCTAAAATATCGTATCCAAAGCTAGTCATTGGAATACCCGCCCAAGTAACATAACGATACACATTATTTAAGTTACGCGTAGTTCCATCTGCCAATTTAATTCCTCCCCATGTATCAGGTTTAATAGGTTTACCTAAACCGCACATCAAAGTATCTTTCAATGTTTGTGGGAAGTTTTCGTCATAAGGAAGATTGGTTACATACACAAAATGTCTTCCGCCTACACGCTCTAAAGCAGAACCATAACTAGAAGTTGGATTAAAAATCATGTCATCACCACGATTATCTCTATCCCAAGTAGATTCTGCAAAGAATACAGCCAAACGTTGACCTGTGTTTATATCAATTGCATAGCCAGGGAACCAGCCCATACCATGATTTCCTTCCGCAGGCGTACCTGCTTCTTTATTTCCGCTCTTATCTACATTTGCTGCCCATTTTGCTGTAAGAGGCCAAGAACCAGAACCTACCTCCGCCGTAGCACTCGCCTCAACTACCACACAACGTGACCATTTTGACTCATCTTTTGTGAAAACAATGTCCACATCAGGAATGCTTCTTAGGTTTTGGAAGTAGTTTGCAGGCAAACCTGCAGTACTTGTAAGCGGTGCATTTGCAGGTTGAATTGTGATACCAGGCGTTACATCTACTGTACCACCATCGTGTGGAGGGGCAAATTGTTTTGCCAAACAGTAAGGAGCCCATCTGCCACCTACAAAACCTTCAAAGTCCTCATCACCATCAAATATATAATCAGGTTTGTAGTTACGATTATTTTTAGTCGTATCACCTGCCAATACCCAGTCCCAAATGCCGCCACCTAAATCATCGTTATCCGCAAGTCCTGCCAACCATGATTTTGTTGGGTCTTGTACTATAACAGTATCTCCGATTACACCTGAATTAAGCGTTTTGTCGTTTTTATAATAGCCTGCTGGAGCAGCATCTTTCACGGCAATCGCGATACCATGGTCAGGAATTGCTTGATCCATACCTGTCATAGGTGTAGGACGAGCCACTGCTGTCATGTTATTTCTCAATGAATAAACAGAAGTATAAATGATATTAGAGCCACTACCTGCATTGTAAGAAAGTTCCCAATCTTTCAAGCGAATGTCATATACTCCGCTGAACACTTTGGTAACGCTTACTTTTTGTTTAGGATTGATAACCAAGAAAGTCCAAGTATCTAAACCACCGGTCGAGTCTGTACCTGTTTTTTGAGTTGCTAATACAGAGTCTGAATCTACAAACAAAGTAGTAAGCGGGTCAGTCGAACCAAGAGGATAGTTTCTTTTTACCGTTTTATGTCCAACACCAAAAACTTTTACGTCATAATTGCCTTGTTTTACATCTTTGGGGCTAATGACTTTTACATTAATAGGCGCTTTACCTGGCAAATAACTAATTTCACTTGTTTTGTATGGAGGTGAAACGATGTTGCTTTCAGTCGCTGCTGTGATTTGAACGAAATTTCCACCATTTGCAACCCCTGAAGTTTGCGTAATTGCAATACCATCGCCATAAGTACCTGTGATAACTGTTCCGCCATTTTCCATTTGAACTGGATGAGGCATCGCTTTTATCCTAGTAAAGTTTTTACTAGGTACAAATTGACGACCATCAGAAGTTACGTCATTGAAAGCATAAGCAATTACAGCGAAATAATAAGGAGTGTAATTTTTCAAAGTACGGTCAGCCGAAATTGAAAATTTATCCTCTGTGATTGCCACCGAACGGAACAAGCCTTTGTCTTCACCTTGAACCATCAATTCTTCCACAGTAACGGGCGTACCTCCAACCGATTGTGTAACCGTATTTTTGATTGCACCTACTCCATTTTTAATGTCACATTGTGCCACCAATTTCGCTTTATCTGCGTCAAACAAATCATTTACCCCGTTCACTGTATTATCTGCAAGTTGGAATACCAAGTATCCTTCAAAAGCAAACAAAGAGTCAGCGATGTTACGATTTTTTAAGATAGGGTCAGCTTCAATGTAAGACTCATTATAATTGTTATTGTTTTTATCTTTTACAGGATCATATCCCCAAGATAAAATCAACTTTTTATCATATTCATTAGAAACTACAGGTGGCTGATTAGGCCCATCAAGTAGGTCAAAGTTTGCATCAAACAAAGCTTGTGCCACGTCATCTGCAATTTGCAACTGACAAACAGATTCTACATTGCTTGCCCCTCTTGCCCATAATACCCCTGTAATTACTTCGTTTACAGCACCAGGTAATAAGGTGAAAGGGCCCGCACTTTGTAAGAAACGGCGGTCAGCAGCTTTATTCCCTGCCGATGTTTCTGTCCAACCTTGTCCAGCACATACGCTACCAGGGAACATATAACTTGTTGCAGGACCATCAGCAGTTGCGGCATAACCGTTTTTGCCATTTGCTACCATTTCCGTACCGTCTTTCCAAATCCCTTTCAAGTAGTTATAGTAGTGAACTGCAACTTCTGGGTTTCCGTTCAAAGACCAGTCATTGTTATAATAAACGAATTTAGACATGATGATTTTCTCGCCATCTTCGTCTATAATCCCATCTTTGTCATTGTCTTTGTTGTCATTAGGGTCAGCCAAAGGACCTTGGAAGAAATCCACCCCAACAGCAGGAGGATTAGGACCATAGCCCGTTGCACCTTCGTCATCGTTGTCACCATTGTAGCAGAATCCCAAACCGCGAGTAGTATCGCAACCAACATAGTCATCGGCATAGTTTCCTAAATCGGCATCTACCCATTGTCCCATGTAAGTATCGGTCAAAACCAAAGAAGAACGATTGATTACGATTTGGTCATAGAAAGTCATGTTATTGATAGCATTAGATGCAGTGAAAGCAAATGCCATCATGTGAATTTCAATCCCAATCGGTTGTCCACCCGTAGCGGTATGAACGTTTCCTTTGTCATTAATCACCCACCAAACCGCTTCATCTCCTTTAATATCAGGATAATCACCTGCGGCGGCATCATATTTCAAATCTCCATCTACATCAATAAAAGGAGCTAGATAGATTTGGTCACCTCCATTTGCATTTTTACCGGGCAAAGTTGCTTGTACATTATTTCCATCAGCATCTTTTCCGTAAGCTGGCCAATCTTTCAAATCGGGATATTTTCCTAATACTTCGCCTTTGTTGGTAGAAGCACGTAGTTCATCAATTTGAGAGCGTGTAACTTTGTACATTTTGTTCCATGTATTACACGTTACATCATCTACTGAAGCAGATCCCGTAGTAAGCGGACCGGGCCAAAAGTCATATCCATCTTGGCGATAAGTTTGAGCTGCTACGCGCATTTGCCCAGTTGCGTCAACCCCTCCAATCCACAAAGAACTAGCGAAAAGAGCATGTCTGTTACTTCCTTTTGGAATTTCATAACGTGGATTACCCACCAAATCCCACCAAGCATCACCTCCATTGTGGAGTAAACATTTTACATTGTTAATAGAAAGCTCAGAACTTGCACTAGGCGGAGAACAAGCCTCAGAGGTACGATACCCAGCCCCTTCTTTGCGAGTTGCGCCAGGTACTGAACGCTCTGCAAACGCGCTTGTGATACCGAAAACGCACAAATAAGTTAAGAGCAAGTACTTTATATATTGTGTTTTCATAAAATAAATTTATTTCAGTTATCAATTATCAGTAAACAGTTATCAGCAACGCCCAATTTCCTGTTTACTGATAACTGTTTTTTTTTGACTATTAGAAGTTGAACATTACACCTAAACGAATACGACGAGGAACACTTACGTTGTTTGGATTTTGTAAGCGAGAAGAGTACATATCTCTGAAAGAAGTAGCACTAATCTGAGATTGAATTTGTTGTTGCCCTTGCTCACTTTCCAAGAAACCATCATCAAAAGGTAAACCTGTGTAACCATAAACACCTACGATGTTTTGAGTATTCAACAAGTTCAAGAACAACAAATATACATTCATGTCATACGCACGTGTAGTTCTCTCTTTTCCATCTTTACCTGTTACTTTTTTGCCACCAAATGCGATGTTTTTGTCGAAACGCAAATCAGCGCGGAACTGCCATGGTAAACGGCTACCTAATGCTGTACCAGACAATTGACTTGCTTGTACTAGACCACTTTGGATAGAACCTACCACACCTTGACGAGAGAATGGCGTACCAGAACCTAAGTTAAAGGTTAAGTTGATACCAAAATCTTCCAAAGGATAAATTACTTTTTTCTTAGTTTTGATACCAGGACCTCTTCTCTCTCCTACAAAACGGTAGTCAGCTACCCCAGTAAAACGATGGCGTTGGTCAATATCTGTTGGTAACAAAGTACGAAGTAAAGAAGTTCCTTGCAAGATGTCATTTACGTTACGGCTAGAAGAGAAGCCAGAACCCGTAGCAGTTGCAAATTGTAAGGTATAAGAAGCACGCAATTGCAAAGGCAAACCTTTGTAACGTTGCATATCATAAGAGAACGAGAAACCTTTGGTAGTACCGAAGTCAATGTTATCAAATGAGTTATAAGTAATCGGATAAGCATCTTGATAACGGCGAGATTGAATCATGTTACGCATTTCACGATAATAAGCAGAAACAACCAAAGCGGAGTTTTCTCCTATTTTTTGGCGGAAACCTGCCTCGTAGTCAATCGTAATTTCTGGTTTTAAGTTAGGATTCAATACATCAACCGTTGGATTTTTTGCCAAGAAATAGTAGTCAGACAATTGCCCAGCTAACAAAGAACCACCTGCTGCACCATTTTGACCAGGGCGTTGTGCCAATACGTCATAATGCGCAAAGAATACTGCTTCGTCAGTGATTGGGAAAGAGAAAGAAATACGAGGCATGAAAATCGTTTGAGGTTTGTAATCTACGAAAGCGTTTCCACCTACTGAATCTTCGGCTACGTGAGGTTTCACTGTACCGCCAGAAAGGTTAGAAATTGTTTTCGAAGAAGTTGGCACCCCATTCGCATCATACCAAGTGTCGCCACTACGATAACCTACAATGCTTTTTGGATTTTTGATGTCATCTACATACGCTACCCAAGAATCATCTGCATTAGAAGGTAAGGTATATTTTTGAGATGCATTTGGGTTGTTATTAACTTGCGTAACCGTTTCGTCAGCAGCGCGAGTAGCAAACAAAGAATAAGCATCTTTCAAAATCAATTGGTTCGCATCAAATCTATCTACACGCAAACCAACGTTGAAGATGATGTCTTTCAACTCAAATTTATCTTGCAAGAAGGCAGAGATATAAGTTGGGCGGAAAGCATTTTGTGGGCGGTTTTTATCCGTAAAGAAGTTTTTCGGATCCACTCTTTTTTGTTTGTTCCCCCAAGCATCGTATCCATAATAAGTAGCGATACCATTTCCATTGAACAATAACTCATCAGCACTGAACATATTTACGTCAAAAGTGCTAGGGTCATATTCGTCAATTTTCAATAGCTCAGTACCATCTATAGCTTTGCCCAATTTCTCACGCAATTTTTTATCAAAAGTAGTTTGAGAAAGCGCATCGTATTTCAAAGGAATGTTTACGGTATCTTGGAACTCACCACCACTTGTTACATAATCCCAAGAAGTTGGGTCTGTGTTCAAAGTAGCCAAGTGACTGTTTGCAAACAAACGAGCAAATGTCCACAAGTTACGTGCGCCAAGAGAATAGAATCTCTCATCGCGTTGCTCAAATTCAAAACCAGCTTTGATATTGTGAGAGCCAGAAGAGTTTTTCCCTTTCAACTCTGCGGTAGTTTGTCCTGTCAAACGATATTGTTGATAGCTTGCTTTTGTATAACCACCTGCTTGAGAGCCAGGCGCACTATACAAACCATACACAGAGCTTACCCCATCACCATTACGAATCCCGCTAAAGAAGCGAAGTAAATCTAGGTTCTGCACATTGTCCAAACCATAAGTTGCAAACATTCCTCCATTATTCACATAGTCAAAAATGTAGTTGTTGTAGTTTGCATAAATAGAGTTGCGTGTATTTGCGTCATCATATTGTAGATTGGTAGATTGATAACCTGCCGTTTTCCAATATCCACCAGAAGAACCTGGGTCGCCAATTGGGTCGCTAATGTAAGAATAGCGTGGATTGATGTCATAACTAAATTTCCCTACATACCCATAATCCCACAAATTCTCTCTAAAATCTTGATGGTAGAATTTACGGTCATAAGAAGAATAATCACCTTGGATAGAATAGAAGAAGTTACGAAGCGTACCAGAGTCGTTGCGGAAAGATTGTTGAAAACGTAACCATGTACGAAGTGCATTTGCTTGGAATTTAGAACGAGGGTCAGGAGAAAACAACGCATTTGCCAAAGAATATTGGTCAGTGTTGATGTTTTCGTAGTTCACCCCATACTTTACCAAAATGTTGTCTGTTGGTTGAAAATCCAAACGAGCCAATACACGCGCACGTTGATCTCTGTTAAACGGTTTCGCCTTAATCCCCATCATGTCCTCATCTGTTACATAAGCAGCAGAAGGGCGGAAGTTTGAACCATCAGTTGCCAATACCAAAGGATTGTCTTGGATTTGTTTCAACTTGTCATCGTTCAATTTGTAAATTCCTAAGAAACCAGGATCCGCATCGCGGTTGAAGTCCCACTCTCCTGAAATAAACGTACCTAACAATGGTTTTGTAAACTCCAAGGTTTTGCCATTCACCTCCATCGTTTCCTTACGCGTAAGAATAGGACCTGAAAGGTTTAGTGCTACCAAGTTTCTGCCATAGGCATCTAACAACTCTGAAGTAACTGCCTCAATGCCACCATTCCAACTTGTTGCAGGTGCAGCAGTCGTAATGTTTACCGCACCACCCGTAAAGTCACCAAACTCAGGAGGAGTCCCCCCTGTAATTACCTCGAATTGACCAATCGCTTTTTGTGGCAAGTTCACGTTACCGCGAATTTTCACCCCATCAACGAAGTAAGTCGTAGCCGAAGCACGTGCTCCTTTGATGGCGATTGCTCCATCGTTTTCATCACCTGCATACACACCCGGCGTAATCGCAGCAAGGGCTTGAATGTTACGAGTACCCATTTTTTGGAACTCTTCTCCATTTACTACCGAACCCGATTTTGCTTCTTTTGAGAAAGGAGGACGTTTGAACTCAATGATTAAGACCTCATCAATTGTAGCATCTGTTTTTTGTTGAAATGCCACATCTAGGTTCCTGGTTTCCCCCACATTCACCTCAACGCCCGTTACCATTTGAACGACCTCAAGGACTTGAACTTTTACATCGTATTTACCCGGTTCTACGGGCTGAATACTGTACACACCGTTGTCATCGGTATATGCACCATTTACAACCGTTTCGCCTTGCATAAGCATTACGGCGGCGTAAGGTGCAGGTTGTCCCGAACTATCAAGGACTTTACCGGTAATCTTACCGTCTTGAGCAAGCGCGAGCTGCCCTAGCGTGATAAGAACGATTAAAAATAAACTAAACCTGCGTAGCATATTTCTCAATAGCGTATAAATATAAATAATTAAAAAATAATGAAACTCGATTGGGATAATGAGTAAAGAAGTAGAAGACTGATTAATTAATTTATTGATAATGAAATAATTAACCTATTTTCTTCTTTTTACCCGATATTAAGTAAGCATAAGCAACCCTAATTCAAACAGTCAAAACAATGTAGATTGTACTAAATGCGGCTCAAAATAGCGAACATCTCTTTATCTCTCCAAATTTTTTGAAAAAAAATCGCAATTTTTCTTTTCTCATTCTATCTTGTTGAAAGGTTAAAATTCTTTTTTCAACTCAAAAGATAAGCGTCTTTTTTCTAAAAAGTGATGGACATTTGCTAATAGTTCGCAAACCTACAATATTTCGGTTTGATAAAAAACTAACAATGCTCGGAAAAAGCATAAAAAAATGTATTCAACTTTGCCAACTCCTTAATCACGCTTCAAATATATTTAGTTTTAGGTGCTAGTAAATAAGTATTCCTACATTTTGATTACACAATTTTTTTACCTAAAATTGCCTAGTTTTTCAATCTAATGCTTTATTTTATTTTGAAGAGTAGAGGAAACAGCAAATACAAAAGATAAGATGCAAGTAGGATATTGCCTTTATTCACGCTAATAACCATGAATTTAATCTACGAAATTTACAAAAAACTCAAATCCCAAGAGATTCGGGTGTTGAAACATCAAATTAAATCGTCTCCTTTTGAATATGAGAAAGTGGGAAAACTTTTTGAATTGGTTACACAGTTTGATGAACAAAGCGAAGATTTTTATGCACAGAAAATTTACGGGAAAAATCCTGACAACACTTTTCGAGTAACAAAATCTCGCCTCAAAAGAATGATGGAGAATGTGGTGTTGAATGACAAAAGTTTATCGGGCTATAGTGTGCCGATTATCAACATTCAACTTCAGTTAAAGAAAAAACTCCTACAATCCGAAATTTTAATTGGGCGAGGAGCTTACAAGTCAGGGAAAAGTTTATTGATGCAGTGCATTAATATCGCACAGAAATATGAACTGCACCAAGAATATTTTCAAGCAGAATTTTTGATGTATCGCCTAACGAGCATACGCTCGCCCCTCAAAGATTTTGAAAAACAAATGCAACTGCTTCAACATTGGAATCAAAAAAACTATGCCATTTATGAAGCCTTAATTTCGCATTATTACATTAATAACATTCTGCTGCATCGCTCGCCCAATCCTACACAACTTGCCAATATTCGCACGCAACTCAATCGTATTCAGGAAATTGCGCAACAAGCGCAACATCCGCTTACTTGGAATGCCCATTATCTTTCCGAAATCTATTATTTGCAAATTATCGGGCAATTTGCTGATGCATTTGATTTTTGTGAGAAATATTTGCAGCTCATTCAAGCCAACCCGACTTATTATCCCAAAGGTCGCTTGGCGGGCGTGTATATACAACTTGCTCAAGTTGCCTTGCAATTAGAGCGTAGCGAGGTAGCGAATGAGTACGCAGAAAAGGCAATGGAGATGTTTAGCCCCGATGAGATGAATTATTTGTTGACCCTAGAATTGCAGTTCCGCATTGCGTTCTATGACAAAGATTATGAGCGAGCGGAGAAAATTATTACACAGGCTTTTGCGCATCCTAGTTTTCACACAGCGAAAATGCGGGAGGCGCAATGGCATTATTTGCAGGCTTGTTTGTATTTTTCGCAAGGAAACATGAAGTTGGCAAACAAAGCATTGATGAAAACTGACCCGCTTTTGTCGGATAAACAAGGTTGGAACTTGTATGTTCGTATTTTGGATATAATGGTGATGTTTGAATTGTCGCTGTTTGACCCTTTAGATGCCAAAATTTTGGCTTTGCGTCAATTTATCAAACGCGCCAATCCCCATAATCAGATGCAACGCTTTGGTTTACTCCTAAAAATTATGCGAGAATGGTACAATACGGGCTATGATTTTATGAAAACCGAGCGAAAAGTGCGCCCTTATTTACAAGAACTACAAACCTACCACGAAGCCGACCCCTTCCGCGTAACAGGCATGGAATTGATTCGCTTTGAAAAATGGATAGAGGAGAAGTTGCAATTTTGAGGAAATAGCGAAAATAGTTTTACCCTTAAAAGGCACATACTTTGCTTTTTGTAGGAAAAAAGTTAGTCGAAATTTTTATTCATGCAGCGTTTTTGTTACTTTTGCCGAAAGAATCTCGTATTGCTTTGGAAAAAACACAACAACAATATCAAAAGGTAGTAGAAAAGTGCAAAAACTTGTTTCTAAAGAAGGCAAAAGATTATGGCACTGCTTGGACAATTTTGCGGATGCCTTCGGTAACTGACCAAATTGGGATAAAGGCAAATCGTATTCGTACTTTGCAGGAAACAGGCGAGAACATGGTGGGTGATAGCATTGAGAGCGAGTTTGTAGGCATCATCAACTATTGCATCATTGCATTGATTTTATTGGAAATGAAAAAAAATCCAATAAAAATTGAGAACGCCGAAGTACTGGAAACCGTTTACGAGGTGGGAGTGCGACTAAGTTACGAAACGATGTTGAAAAAAAACCACGATTATGGCGAGGTGTGGCGAAAAATGCGCATTTCCTCTATGACCGATTTGATATTGATGAAAATTCTCCGCCTCAAACAAATCGAGGACAATGAAGGGCTAACCCTTGTTTCCGAAGGTGTAGAGGCAAATTATATAGATATTATGAATTATGCTGTTTTTTGCTTAATTTTGGGAGAAGAAGGAACAGAATTGTAGCTTGGAGATAAGCGTGTTTTCCTTTTGCAGTGTACGAGATACTTAACAATCATTTTTCATTTTTACTTTTTAGTTTTACCTTATAATATGCAAGCAATTGAAATCGTAGGACTTACCTTTATGACGGCGGGCGTGGCGAGTGTGATAAGTTTAGGAATAGACTATGCCCGCAAACGAAGTTTAGATTTGAATACGCTACCTTTGAGTGATACCTTAGTATGGCTCGTCAGAATTTTGGTAGGCGTTTTGTTTTGCTTTTCAGGTTTTGTCAAGGCAAATGACTATATCGGTTTTGCTTATAAATTGGAGGAGTATTTCGAGGTATTTTCCACAGATTTTCATCCATTTTTTGAAAAATTCAACCCTTTTGCCATTTATTTTGCTTGGTTTTTTAGTGTATTAGAAATCGGAATGGGGGTCGCGCTCATTGTGGGTTATCAAATTCGCAAAACAGTGTGGCTTTCGGTGGCAATGATGGTATTCTTTGCCTTCCTCACCTTTTATTCTTGGAAATACGATGCCGTTCAAGATTGCGGTTGTTTTGGCGATGCCTTAAAATTGGAGCCCAAACAATCTTTTTTCAAAGATTTAGTCTTACTTCTGATGCTTATTCCATTGATTGTTACCCAAAAATACATTCAACCTCTCCATAAAAAAGAAATTCTGCCGATTGTATTGGGCTTAGTAGGCATGACAGCCCTCATCGTTTCAAACTACGATATTTTAACGGTAACGGTAAGTTTTGCCCTTACTTTTTGGGCAGCGTTTATGGCATACAAACACTTTGTCTTAAAAAGAGCAGCAGGAACAAGCAGCCCTTTTGCCGCCGCTACAATCGCATGGACAGGTTTTATTGCCTCGGCGATTTTTGCTTATGCCTGCCACGAGTTGCTACCTTTCATTGATTATCGCCCCTATAAAGTTGGGGTGGACATTCAAAGATGTAGCACAGAACCAAGCAATGATGGTTTTACGAAATGTAAAGATTTTGACGAAATTTATCGTTTGAATTTAGGCAATGATAGTACAGGTTTTTCAGAATATAAAGGCAATGTATTGGTCGTTGTTTCTTACGCACCTGTTGATGCACCACCTGTGGAGTTGGCAAATAGTGTAAAACTTGCCAATGAATTGATGGGGACAGATATAAAAGTAATGGGATTATTTGGCGCAACACGTGAGCAAGTGGAAAAAGAATTGGTGCCACAACACAAAATTCCTTACCAAATTTCTTTGCG
Organism: Bacteroidia bacterium; assembly: GCA_046160275.1. GTDB lineage: Bacteria > Bacteroidota > Bacteroidia > J057 > J057 > JBJXHA01. The sequence continues at coordinate 12,298 of JBJXHA010000332.1, forward strand.
TGATAGAACGATGCTCAAAACAATTATTCGCTCAAATCCCGGCTATATGTTATTAAAAGACGGAGTTGTCATGAAAAAATGGCATTATAATATGACTCCTTCAGCACAAGATTTGAGGGATTTGTTGAAATAAACACACATTATCAAGTTACTATTCTTACATTCAGACGAGTTCACACCCACAATCTATTTATGTTTTGTTGTGTGGATTCGTCTGAATCATGTTAATAGAAATGGATTATTTTTAATCATTCGTCATTTTTTTATGAAAAAGCTCGTTTTATCAACTTTTATCATGTTCTTTGGCTTTTCTACTTGGGCGCAAAGTTTTAGCGCAGGCTTAGAAGGAGGGGTAAATACACGCCGTTTTTGGGGCAATCAAATGGTAAACCAATCTATTCTAGGAGCAGCTTGGGCAAATTCTTTGTGGTTTCGCTATGATTTTAATGAAAGTGTAGGAATGCAAATCGGCATCGGAACGGAACGCAAAGGCACTGTACAAGCCTCAAGCACAACTTCATTACCTAATATCAACGCTCTACACACGAACCTTAATTATGCTGTGATTCCCTTATTAGCAAATGCTTATTTTACTCGCGAAAGACGCCTTTATTTGCAAGCAGGTGCTTATCTTGGCTTTCTTACTGCGGCAAATCAGGTGCTGGTCGGCAATACCCCTAGCGAACCTGTCGAGATGCGCACAAATTTCAAAAACCTAGACGCAGGCTCTTGCATTGGCTTAGGCTACCGCATTGTTGATGCAGGAAATTTCTCCCTTTTCTCACAGCTACGCGCAAACATTGGCTTCCTGAATATCAGTAATTTACCTGTTCTTGGCGATGGCACTATCCGAAATTTTACGCTAGATGCAAGAGTTGGAATGAGTTATAGGTTTGGGGAGTGATTTTCTCCATCAATCACCTTTTGCAAAACGCCCAAAATTTGTGGCAAATCATTAATAAAATAGGAGTTTGTATCTATTAAAATCGTTTTTCCTTGCAATTTCAAAAATTTCCATTCATTGCCATTATTTACACAGCCATACATCGTTTCGGTATCTTTTCCTTTTTTGTGATTAAAAAGTTGCGCCCCTAGCATTTGTGCTGCGCATTGTCCAAATGCTTTTACAATGTTCCCATCTTTTGCTTCTATCATGCAAAAAATGGGCGATTCTACTTCTGTTCCCTGTTCGTTATAGGACAAAATAAAATCACACTCCCCATTCAAATCTTGCTCCTTATCTGCCTCCAAATTTGCCCCTGAATAAATGGCAATTTTGTTTTCGTTTTGCGTGCGAATTTCCAATAAAATAGGCATCACGATGGCTTCTGAACGCGCTTTTTCGCTCGTATAAGCCACAGCCAACGACCTTTTTAACGTTTCTAACAACCACTCACTAGGTATTTTTGGCTCAACCTCAGCAAATAAAGCACAATGATGACTTGTAAGTCCAAAATGTTCTTTTAAGGTTGTTAAGGTATATTTTCCGTAAGGCATATAGATATTTTTATACGCAAAAGTACGAAAAAAAACAGGAAGCAAGCAAATTTTTATTACAAATGCACATTGGTATCAGCCCTAATCATTTAGCAGAACCCACACAATTCAAACTGTGTAGGTTCTGCTAAATTGAGAAAACAAGCAGGCAGTTCTTTCTAAAACAGATTTTATCAACTATTTACAATTAAAAGCATTGTCATAAGCATTCATAGAAAGGGTTGCCAAACTAATTCCACCGGGTACGGGAGAGTTAGTGAATAAGGTAAGCTGATAATTATTAGGAAATAACATTACTACACTGTTCATGCTTTTCGTGGGCGCATTCGTAAAGTTCCAGCCACCGAGTTTGCAATAGTAATTACCATATTTTCCACCTAAAATGGAATTCCACAAATCAGCACGATTATCTTTTGCCCATGTTTTGTCTTCGTCATTGATAAAATCATTAGAAAACCATGCGTATGCCCAAAATTTTGCCAGCTCTCTACAAGTAAGATTCCAACCTGTACCACCCGACACTAGGCTAAAATCTGTACTTGCTCCAGAACCTCCCGTTGCATCATTTGCACCTGAATAGGCTAAAATTTGATTTCCGTTGCTAGGCATACAATCGCCAGTAATCGAAATTTTATCAAATAATAACTCTTGTACCATAAGTTTATAGGTACTTGCACAAAATGCCTCATCATACGCCCCCGTAACAGGTCTATATTTGTCCCAAAGGCGAGGCAAAACAATTCTAAGTAAAGCAGCATTCGTGTTGGTATAACTTCTTGTTTTTGGCAGGGTTGCCCCATTTTGCACCACCACTTGCAAAGAGTCAAATTGCGTTGCCCCAAAACTTTGTGTGCCAGGAACAGTTAAGCCCGAAGTTTGCGAGATTAATTCGGCGATAGTCACATTATCAATACCTGCCCCTCTTGCCCACCCCGAAGGCAAATAGGAACCGATTGCGGTGGTAAGCGGAACACCTTTTAAACGGCACACATGAATCGCACAAGTAGAAGTGATAAATTTGCTGATACTCGCCACTTGCATATCCAAATCTAAAGACATATCAATGTTGCCATCAGCACTGCTTTGCGCTTTGCCTAGCGTTCCCGTTTTTACAACTTGTCCGTTTTCTGTCAATACATAGGCATACCCCATTACTTGCCCCTCTAGTGCGGCTTTGATGTTTTCATCAAAAGTTGTAGGGTTAAAGGCGGGAGAACACAAATCTTTGTCCTCACAACCTGCGCAAACGATAGCTAATAATAAAGCCAAGAAAATGAAATTGCCTTTCATGATGTTACAATTTTAAGAAATGAATAAATAGGTGAAATTTGATAGGACAAAGGTAGGATACAACGTAAAGCAAGAGGGTTAAGAGAAATTAAAATAGTTTAAGCAAAGGTAAAGAAAGATTAAGAAAGGTTAAAATGGAGAAAAATAACGCGAAATTTGCCGTTGTTATCAAGACCAAGTCTAATAACAACGGCAAAACAAACGGATTCGTAGGCTATCCCCTACTCTTTTTCACTGTTAACCTTCTCCTACTCCCCCAACAACTCCAACAACCTCGCCTTAACTTTCTCTGCATTAGGCAACATCGTTGCTTCTAAAATAGAATTAAGCGGAATCGCGGGTAGGCTTTCTGCGCCCATCATATTAATGGGGCTATCTAAATAGTGAAAACAATGGTAAGACAAGCGACCTGCTAAAGATTCGGCAAAGGAATTTTGTAAACATTCTTCTGTGAGAATCAATACTTTACCATGTTTTTTCGTTCCTGCTACCATTGCATCCCAATCCACAGGTTCAAGCGTGCGCAAATCCAAAATTTCTACTTTGTCTGCAAAATCTTTTGAAGCATTTCTTGCCCAATGCACGCCCATTCCGTAAGTAATCACCAAACAAGATTCCCCATTTTCAACGGCTTCTTCACTCGCAGCTTGGTAAATTCTTGCTTTTCCCAAAGGAATGATATAGTCATCGTCAGGCTCAAAAGTACGCGCCTCTTTGCTGCCCGGCACTTTACCCCAATATAATCCCTTATGCTCAAACATAATCACAGGGTTAGGATCGTAAAAAGCAGCGCGCAACAGACCTTTCATATCTGCCGCATTGGAAGGATACACTACTTTTACCCCACGAATCGTCAAAATTGCAGATTCTACACTTGATGAATGGAAAGGACCACCACTACCATACGCTCCAATCGGTACGCGAATCAAAGCCTGCACATTCCATTTTCCATTAGAAAGAAAATGCGCCCGACTCACTTCGGCATACAACTGATTGATACCTGGCCAAATATAATCGGCAAATTGAATTTCTACAATCGGTTTGCAGCCCACTGCCGACATTCCGACAGTACTACCTATAATATATCCCTCTTGAATGGGAGTATTGAACACACGCTTATCGCCATATTTTTTTGCCAACAATGCTGCTTCCCTAAAAACGCCCCCTAATTCGCCTCCCACATCTTGCCCGTATAACAAAGCTTCAGGGTGATCGCGCAAAATCTTATCTACCGCATGAAGTGCGGCATCTACCATCACCACTTCTTTTGCATCTTGCGGATGACGCTCTCCCTTTTCCTCTGTAATTGGGGTGGGTGCGTACATATAATTATATAGGTCGGCAGGTGAAGGGTCTTCTGCTTTCAAGGCTGCTTCATAATCGTTTTGCACCAAATCCACCGCACGTAACCTAATCTCCTCCAAAACCTCCGCTTTAATGCCCATGTTCAACAATTCTTGATGAAAATACACAATCGGGTCTAAAGGTTGGTGTTGAGAAAGATCATTACGATACCATTCTTTTCTTACCCCCGAAGTATGATGATTGAGCAAGGGAACTTTGGCATAAAACAGAAAAGGGCGGCGTTCAGTACGAACGGTTTCTAATACTTGGGCAAATTTTTGGTAACAATCCATAAAATCGCTACCCTCCGCAATCACTACTTCTATTCCTTTAAATCCTTTGATAAATTCGTAAGCAGGTTGGGCATACATCTCTTTTCCCATTGCCGAAATCCCCCAACCATTATCTTGAATAAAATAAATAATCGGAAGTTGATGTAAAGAAGCCATTTGAAACGCCTCTGAAACTTCGCCCTCTGTAATTGCCCCATCACCAATAGAACACACTGCAACGGGCGGTAATTCCCCCTCCGCATATTGTTTTATGCCTTGCGTTTCCAAATATTTCATACCTTGTGCTACCCCAGTTGTGGGAATCGCTTGCATTCCAGTAGAAGAAGATTGATGCGGAATTTTGGGTTTATCGGGGCGATTCAAACTTGGATGCCCATAATAGGTCCTTCCCCCCGAAAAAGGGTCTTCCTTTTTTGCCAACAATTGTAGCATCAATTCGTAGGGTTTCATGCCAATTCCCAACAAAATCGAATCATCGCGGTAATAAGGTGCGACAAAATCTTGGGGTAATAACTGCATTGCCATCGCCAACTGAATCGCTTCGTGCCCACGAGAAGTCGCATGAACATATTTTGCAGTAATTTCTTTATTTGCCTCAAATAAAATTGCCATCGCCTCAGCAGTACGCATTAGCTCATACCCTTTTAGCAATACTTGAAGCGGTATCATTGTTTGAATTTCGGCTACAGACATGAATTAGTGAAAAGTAAAAAGTGAAAAATCGGGGCAAAGTTAGCAAAATTACACAATTTTTTGTTACACAATTTCGCAGGACAAACAAATATTTGGAAAATCCGCCTAGCTGTTTTAACTTGCTTCCCTCATCTTTTTATCAAGTAATTTCCATGAAACAATATTATTTCTTAGTGTTATTGGCTGCATTTTCGGCTTGTACGAGCAGCA
>JBJXHA010000333.1:0-3707 GCA_046160275.1 Bacteroidia bacterium
GAAAAAGAAAAAAACTCACGTATGCGATAAATGAATTATTAGGCAAAGAGCAACCTTGTGATTCTCTCGAAGCTAAATTTACCACAGAAATCAAAACCCAAGGAAAAATGTATTTGGTTACGATTTCTGATAAATCAAAAGGAAAACCCAGCAAAAGAATTTGGACAATAGAGGGGAACCGCCTCGAAAATTATACAGAAAGTTTTACCCAAAAATTTGATGCGGCAGGCTCCTACCCTATCCAATTGGAAATCGAAAATGCAGAAGGTTGTAAACACACTTTCGGCACTTCTATTGTGTTAAGCCCAGATACTACGAAGGCAGAGGTGGCAGTGCATTTCTCTTATACTACCGAAGGCTTAACCGTACAACTAAAAGATTCTTCCCTTATAAATAAATCCTATATCAAAGAATGGTACTGGAACCTTGGGGATAATAATACAAGTCGGGAAAACAATGTAAAACATACTTATAAAGAATATGGGCGATACAACGTCTGCCTAACCGTTACCTTAGCCAACGGCAAAAGAGAAACAGCTTGTATGGATTTGTCATTGCAACCCGCCGAAGAAGGGGTTCAGAACTTAATACAACTCCCAATGATGCCTTATGTTTGGTCGGGAGAAGGTAGCCCTGAACCGCCCTCCATGCAAAAACTCTATGAATACCTTACGATTCTTAGCATCGCTGTTTGTGTGGCAGGCATCATTTTGCCCTTTTTGTTCTTATTATTTAGAAGAATAAGGCGCAAAAATTTAGTAGAAACCGAAAAACACATAGACCCACCCTATTTTTGGCCCATCAAAGTTGAGGTAAAAACCAATTTTTATGACCAAAATTTATGGAACAAAACCACAACACAACTGCGGAAACGTGAAGAAGGGGAGAAAAATATGTTAGACATTCCCCAAAGCCTGCAAGCCACTATGGACGCAGGCGGCTACCCTACTTTGTGTTATAAGGCGAGTAAACGCCCTGTTGAGTATTTATTTTTGATTGATAGAGCCTCTTACAAAGACCATCAAGCAATATTCTTCCAACAATTAGCCGAAAAATTAGGGAAAGAGGACATTTATATAGATGTTTATTTTCATAACCATCATTTTCAATATTTTTGGAAAACTTTTGATGAGCGTCCTGCTTACCTAGAAGAAATTGTGGCGCGTCATCCCAAACACCGCTTGGTAATCATGGGCGATGGCGAAGGCTTGGTGGACCCTTATACAGGCGAATTGGCAGAAGGTATTGAAAACTTACTTTCCGCTTGGAAATATCGCGCCCTCATGACTTCGGTGAGTACGGCTGACTGGGGCATGAGAGAAGTGGCGATTGCAAAAAGTTTCTTAGTTTCCCCTTCAAACCTAAAGGCTTTCAGCACCTTAGCCGAGCGTTTTGATAGAAAAGGTGCTTTGGCATTGCGCGATTGGATAAATACCGCAGATGATAATATGCCAAACCTAACAGATGAGTTTGATGTCAAAAATCAAGTGGAGGAACTCAAGGCTTATTTGGGGGAAGATTTATTTTTGTGGCTATCGGCTTGCGCTTGTTATCCCGAATTACATTGGGACATGACCATTTTCTTGGGAAAATACCTTTCAGAAACCTATTTCCCTGAAAAATGTACGCCTGAACAACTTTATTTATTAAGTGAAGAAAATTTACTTAAACTCATTCGCCTACCTTATTTTAGAGTAGGTGAAATGAATGAAAAATTGCGTTGGGAATTGGTGCATGAGCTTGTAGATGATAAGGAGGAAAAAATACGGGAAGCAATTATAACAGTACTAGATAAAAATGCTCCTCCTGATGGTACGCGCGTAGCGGATAAGCACTACATTAATTTAGTTACGCAACGTTGGCAAAAAGATAAGAAAAATTCGGGCGTGGAGATAAAAGAAGAAATGGAGCGTTTGTTGGAGCGAGATGAGATTCAAGATTATGTGGTGTTGGAAAAATTGAAAGCACAACAACCTTTGGGCATGAAAATGTCAGATAAAATACGAGATATTGTTTTCCGTCAAGGGCTTCCTTTGTTGGGAATGAAATCTTGGATTATTGCTTTGGCGGGTTTAATTACTTTTACCGTAGCACTTCTTTGCTTTTTGAAGTTTAGTAATGTTCAATACTTTTCTTATTTTAATCCTGAAGATAATCAGTCTTATTATTTGAAAACAAAAACGGATTCTTTGAATTTTTATAGTCGTCAAGGGATTTTAGATGGAGGCAAATTGGGAGATTCTACCATGGCTTCCTCCATGAATCATTTTACGAATGCCCTAACTTGTGAGCCAGAAGACATCACGAGCAGAGCAAAAATTTATTACAATCGTGCAATTTCTGCGCATAGCATTTATAAGCAAAATACGATTGAAAATGCAAAATTTTTGCAAACAGCAATCGAGGATTTTGAAAAAGCACACACCCTCATTCCTGCTACCGAAAAGTTAGTGATGAAAGATTCTGTTTCTTTTAAAGAAAACATGGAACTTACAGTGCTAAATTCTGTACCGTATGGCTCATTTTTGTATGCCTCACAAGGCGCGAATCTATATCGCTATGGCTTAACCAATAAATTTGGCTTAGCAAATAAAGCCGTTTGCCCAAGTATCATCAAATCTCTTGATATAACCAAAAATGATAAATTATTGGCTACCATTAACGAAGACAATCACCTTTATATTTATCAAACGCAAGACCTAACCCAGCCGTTTCGTAGTTTTATCCAAGAAACGCCCATGATGAATGTGCAGTTTAGCCCAACACAAACGATGGTGATGGCTACAAACACAAACAAACAAGCCCTTTATCTATGGCAAATCAATGGCAAAGAGGTAGCGCGAACTTTCAACCTCGCTCCTCAAAAATTAGTCGAAGCCCGCTTTTCTAATGATGGTTCACGCATTATCACAGCGATGGAAGACAGCACAACTACCGTTTGGGAAGTCAGCTCTGGCGCACAATTATTTAGCCTAAGTAAACTTCAGGCGAAAGTTGTGGCAACAGGTTTTTGTTGGAACGATCATTTGATTTATGTGGCTGATAATAAAGGTAAAATTTATTTATGGGAAAATACCAACCATGCAAGTTTGTTTTGGACTATTGACACAAAGGTCGAAAATATGCAAAAAGTTTCCTTTTCGCATGACGGCAGCCTGGTAGCAGTAGCTGATGGCAATGGCAAAGTAGAGGTGTTTTCTTTAGATGGAAAACAACCCCTTTTTAGTACACAAACGATAACCCCTTCTCCTCAAAGAAATACAGCAACCAACATTAACCCTAATCGAGCGCAATCGGCGGTTAATAATTTGCAATTTCTTAGAAATGGGCAGGAATTGTTTGTTTCTACCTCAAAAGGCAGTATGATGTATCAGTTCGAGCAACCGAGCCTCACAAAATCCTTGCTCACCTTGCAAGTCTTGTCTAATGAGCGTTCCCGTAAATTGTTTGACAAAGATTATGAAGGCAAATTGATAGTTCAAGGGAAGGAGAACAAAGATGACAATTGGAACTTATTTATAGACAATGCCTTAATTAAATATGGCATTATTAAGTATAATTTAGGCTGGGCTTATTTGGAAGCAAGGCAGTTTAAGAAAGCGTATGAGATTCTGTCAGAAATTCCGATAGATACCAAAGACTCGCAATTGGTTCGGGTGCAACTTGCCCAAGCTGTGGCGCAAATGTTATTGGCAGAAAAGGAAATG
>JBJXHA010000334.1:0-4529 GCA_046160275.1 Bacteroidia bacterium
ATGGTAGGCAAAGAAAAACTGGTTTTTCTGCCCACCCTTTTGCACGAATATTTGATTCTTAGCTCTGGAATTGCGATGGTTTTGGTGAAAATTCTCGCAATTTTGGTTTTGGCAATCGGCTTACCCAAAAAATATTGGGAGCACTCTTTGGCTTTTGTGAAGGAAAAATTTAGGAGTGAAATCACGAAAGAGGCACGCATTTATTTGCTTATATATATTGTATTTATCGCGCTTTTGTGGCAATATCCGCGTATTTTATTGGGATTTGGGCTTGGCATTGCCTTAGCTCATTCTTTTTTAGCGGTCTATTTAATGGCTGAACATACAGGTTTACCCACCGAAGGCAGCGTTTTGAACAAAGGCAGAAGTATGCAAACTCATCGTTTCGTGCGCTTTTTTATGTGGAATATGCCTTATCATGTCGAACATCATGCTTATCCCAGTGTCCCTTTTCATGCAATCCCTCAATTACATGATTTATTGGCAGAATACCTTCCGCATCAAGAAAAAGGTTATTTGCCTTTTCATTGGAAAGTGATTAAGAAATTGAAGTTGTTTTAGGGGCGTTTTGCGGATTACAAACTTTGATGGTCGTGGCAAAAATGTAAGGTTGTACGGGCTGCTTCAGCTGCCCACCATTGGCAAAAACTTCGTTTTTGCGCTGATGCGGCAGCTAAAGCAGCCGCTACAAAAGTGCGTTTATTTAATTGATTTTAATAAGCAGCCGCTACATGACATTTGTAGGGCTACCGTTTTGATTAGGTCACCCTAATCCCAACTTCTCTCTACCTTACTTTTTACTCAAAAACGAGCGAATTGCTTGATAATAAGAATATTCCGCATCAAGCCAGCCATAATGCCCACAATTATCTAATAAAATGAGGGTAGAATTTTTTAAGGTTTGTTGCGTTCTTTGAGCAGTAGGAAGGTCAATAACATCATCTCTGCCTTGAATAATGAGCGTAGGCGTAGAAAGTTTTGCCAATTTTTCGGTGCAATCGAATTTTATGCGCTCCAAATCGTCCCATACAAGGTCGGTAATCGTAGGATTGCCTTCGGTTAGGCGTTTGGCAATCACAGAAAGGTGTTTTTTATCATAAAGATAAGCACTCCCTAAAGCGGTAGTTCTCGCTAATTTTGTGGTGTAGGAAGTATCTCCTTCGCTGATTTTTTTTGCAGCAGCCTGTAAATCAGCCCTTTCTTTGGCTGTCATTTTTGCCGAAATACTATCTGAGACGTAAGCCAATAAGCCCAAATCTATGCCGCCCGATGCTGAAAAAACAACAGATTTCACGCGCTTGGGATATTTTGACAAATAAGCTGCCGCCAACATTCCCCCAAAAGAATGACCCATTATGTTCCATTTTCTCAACTTTAAATGTTTTCTCAAACGCTCCATGTCTTCTACCATCAATTCTAGGGTAATTGTTGTTGAATCTAATTTTGTTAAAACAGATTTCCCTGTTCCGCGTTGGTCGTAAAGGATTGTTTTACAATGATTTTCGCTCGCCAACCTTTTTGCTAAGGCTTCAAATCCATTACAATTAAAGCCGGGACCTCCATTAATAATTAACAAAGGCTCGCCCTCTCCAAAAGTTTTGTAGTAAATAGGTGCAGTTTTTTCCTTAGAAATGATTCCCTCTTTTTGCGCAAAAACAGGAGATAACAGAATGAAGATTGAAATAAAAAGAAGATGTTTCATGATAAAATAGAATGATAAAGCGTGAGGTTGGTCTGTTCAAAAAGGTGGCTCACTTTTCAAAAGTGAGCCACCTTTTTGAACAGACTCTTTTAGACACATTTTTTGGAAACTTGACAACTGCTATAATTTCTTTCCCGTCTTATCCTTCATCCATGCACACATTTGGTCAATTCCTTTCCAATTAAAATGCTCGGCTGCAAATTTAGGAAATTCTGGCGTTCCTTCCATCGAAATTAATTCCTGCATCGTACCGACCTCTTGCAAGGTATGATTTGTGTTGGGTAAAAACAAATACGTTCCTTTATCTGGGTGATTTTGATTCACATAACTCGCAATTTCCTCATGACCTCGTGAATTAAGTGCCGCAATATCTGCCCCGCCATAGACCGCCAAGGTATAGGATTTTGTGTTTTTCCATGCTTTTGCCAAATTCACCTCGTTTACTTCCTTGTGAAAATACCAAGTTCGCCCTGCCAAACATTCGCCACTCGGCTTGTACTCCAAACTTCTTTCCAATGCCCACAAATGTTTGGGGTCTTTTGCCAAAATTTCAGGTCTTTTCTGGTTGTAAAATACTTCATAGAGGGTGGGTTTCATCATTTCAATGGTATCTTGCAGTAGTGCCAAATCCGCTCCATATAAAACACCTTGTTCTTTGTGAATGTCAAGCAAGTAATCAAACCAAGGCTTTAACACTGTGCCGTAAACGATTATGCCTTTGGGTTGAAATTCTTGTGCTACAATGGGTGCTGTTACGCCTCCCAAGGAATGTCCAAATAGGAAAATATTTTCTTTGTCTATTTCTTTGTAAGTCAATAACTCACGATACCCTTCTTTAAATAATTCCGCTTCTTGATGAAAACCCATCGTAGCACAAGGCATAGGACTATCGCTGTCGCCCATACCTGCTTTTTCCACACAAAAAACAGCAAAACCATTTTTCAAAAAACCGTCCATAATGTCCCGAATCGGGTCGCCTTTTTGCACATTATCTATCGAATAACAGCTAATTCCTTGCAAACAATAAACCGTTCCGAGTGGCTTTTTTCCTTTGGGCGTTTTCAAGATGGTACGCAAATAGCCTTTATCAAAAGCAACTTCATCATACAAAATATCGGCTAATTCATTCTGTTCTATGGGTTTTGCCTTTACTTTGCTTGTCAAAGTAAGGGCTTTGTCTTTTCGCCACAATTGCACGCTGATGGCATCATCTGCACGTAATTGTTTTGCCATTGCCAAAAAATCATTGGGATTTTCGACATTTTTGTCATTGATGTGGCTAATCAAATCATTGGCTTGAACGTTTAAGGCTTCGGCGGTAGAATTGGGAACAACAAACCTTACCAAAGTCCCTTTTTTATCTTTCAAGGCTAAGGCATTGCTCACACTGTCGGGAATGGCAGTATAATATCCCACGCCCAAAGAACCTTTGCGCTTGAGGTGCTGCGCCTCACTCATGGACAACATTCCTACTACGAAAAAAAGTAACAACCCTATTTTTTGCATATCGTTGATGAATAAATTAGTTTGAATACAAAATTAGGGAATTAAGAATGGGGGGCTTTGTCAAATCCTGCTAAAAGTAAGGGGTAGGCTTGTGTGGTTGGTAAATAGAAGTGTCGTTAGCGTGTATTATGGTTTGCTTTTTTATCCTAAGTAGTCAGTAAAATTAGGTTATGTCAATATTTCTACTTAATACTCTGTAAAACAAAATTTCTAATATTTTTGCGGGCTGGTCATATTGTAAATATCTTATCACCCATTGTGTTCAAGCTAGGTTTGATAAGATATTTACAATATGACAACTAGGGAGAAATGTAATAAAAATTAATTTACAGTGTACTTAAAACATTAGTAATAAACAAGTTAATATCATTTTTCATTCTCAATTTTCCATTGCTCTAAACTTGTTTTTCACATTCTTCAAAAATAAAATAAATAGCATTGTATAATTTCTGAATTTCATTTATGCCCATTGAAAAAGTGTTGGTTATCAATTTGTTGTCAACAAAATATCCGAATTGCCAGTTGTCTCCATTACTCACAATTCCATATACTCTCTGTTCGGTTTTATTCATTTGTTGCGCTGTTACCATTTGTGCCAAACATTGCCCCCAACCTGCATCAAAATCATCTTTCTTCGCCTCTATCATTACCAACATTGGCAAATCCATCACACCACGCCCCAAAGGAGAACGTTTTGCAATGATATAATCAGGGATTCCCGCTAACTCTGTTATTTTACCTTTGCCAATGCTTCGATGACTCCAAAGAAGGAGTTTTGACCTAAAATTTGTCCAAACAGATTTAATAACAGGAAAAATCACCATTTCACAAATCGCCGCTTCCGAAATATTATACGGAATTTCGGTCATATTAAAAGTAATTTCCTCCACCAAAGTAGGCGGAACTAGCTTTTCAGCAAGCACATTTGGAAAAATAAGTTTGATTTCCTGCGCAACTTGGAAGTGTTTTAAGGAATCTTCTAAGGTGTTAAATTGGCTAAAACTACCCATATAGTTAAAAATTAGTAGATGATATTTTGGTTGAAAATGCAATGCGCTTGCTTAATTTCTTAATTAACTCAATATATATTGCCAATGTTTTGTAATTGCCTCCCTTTCTTTCCACAATTCACCTTAACTTGAATCGTTTAATTTTTATTCTAAAACTAAGATACAAACTTACATAAAAGCCCTTAATTAACCCAAATTTTTATGTAAAATGATAAAAAGCAAGTTTCAAGCATTATGAAAACTGCAGCAAAAATTGCTAATTTATACAAAGTTGAGAGTTTACCTACCACTTTTTTGATTGCTCCTGATGG
>JBJXHA010000335.1:0-3921 GCA_046160275.1 Bacteroidia bacterium
TCTTGAGCAATGTTGCAAAGCCAAGCAGTGAAATTATTTTTCGCAAAGGATTTTGTTATTATAAACTTTATCAGTTTGATGAAGCCTTCTCATTTTTTGATAAAGCAATCTCCTTGAATGCCAATCAAGGCAATTATTATTACTATAGAGCTGTTTGCAAAATGAAATTGGAACAAAAAAAAGAAAGCATTTGTGCTGACTTTCAAAAAGCAAAAAATTTGGGCTTTCAAGAAAATATCGATGCACTCAACTATTTTGAAAGTAATTGCAAATAAGTTCACCTCGCTTTCTATGACCTACGCACAATTTTTGTGAAGATTTACAAAAACCTTATCGTACATTTTGTTACTTTTCTTTTTTTTTACGTATAAAATCAAATACAGACAATTTACTTAGTTTGTTTCATCTAATATTGAAATCGTATGCAGTTTTCTTTACACTCTCTGTTTTGCTCCAAAAATGATAGATTTCATTCAGGCTGTTGGGTTCATATATTTTTTGTAGTGTTGTGTTTGCTAAATACGCAAACTTACGCACAGCATAAAGTTGCTACTGCCTTTGGAACAAGTAATATGAATATCCAATCAGGGCTGACTTCTAGTACACCAACTTGGATTCGTAATGTCAATGATACCGTATTTTTCCAAGCTAATTTTTCAGGAGGGCAGGAACTTTGGTCATCGAATAATTTATTGGAGTTTTCTTTAGGTAAATTCACCAGTCAAATATATGCCGGAAGTTCAGGTTCTCTTCCTGAGCATATTGCTCAATTGGGTCAAAAAGCATACTTTTTTGCCAACGATGATTACTCTCCGGGCAATCGGCAGCGTGTGCTTTATGTAAGTGACAGAACCAATGCCGGGACAGATTCGGACAGAAATATTTTTCCGGGTAATAGTAGTCAAGGCAGGTATCTAACGAGAGCAGGCAACAAATTATTTTTCTCTGCACAATCTTCTGTTAGCAATGAAGAACTTTGGCAAAGCGATGGTACATACACAGGTACAACACAATATCCTGACCTCAACACCAATGCAAGAGGCTCTTTTCCTGAAAATTTAACTGAAGTTATCATTGGTGGAGAAGCCTATTTATTTTTTACGGCAGATGATAGCCCCACTTCGGCAGCAGGCACAGCAGGAGGCAATAGGGAGTTATGGTGCGTGAGAGTATCCAGTGGCACGCCTACAAAATTTGAAATCAATGCTACTACGGTAGGCTCAAATCCAAAATATTTGACCAGTTTTAATAATGCTTGTTATTTTATTGCCAATGACGGTACGGGTGATAAACTTTATCAATGCAATGGTACAACTTTCAGTGTGATTTCTTTGGGTAGTGCTACAATTAATTCGGGCGGAACTGCACCTGATTATATTCTCAACAATCCACCCAATTATTTGACAAGAAGAATGGCTGTTTCGGGAGGTAAACTATTCTTCTCAGCTACTTTAAGCGGTGATGAGGAACTTTGGGTCTATGACGGCACAAATCCGGCAGGAAGAGTAAAAGACATCAATACAGCAGGTAGTTCTATTCCGGGTAATTTTACAAATATGAACGGCATACTATACTTTTCAGCTATCGGAGCTTCGGGCAGAGAACTTTATCGTTCAGATGGTACAGATGCGGGAACATACCTCGTTGCCGATTTAAGAGCAGGAACAAACTCGTCTAATCCTACCTGGCTTACGGATGTAAATGGAATTTTATACTTTTTCGCAGATAATCCTACCAATACTGCACGTAAAAATCTTTGGTTTCATAATCCCAACACTTGCATACCTACCGCAGAGCAAACCAAGATATTTTATAGTTTTCAAACAAATAGTGGTGCGACCAATACTCAAACTACAGTACAAGCGTCTTGGCAAATCACAGAAGTAAGTGATGATTTTTATTTTTCGGCTGATGGCAATAATGGTGCTGGTCTTGAGCCTTGGTATGTACAAGAATGCCCAAAACCAACTGTTAATTATGGTACAAACAATGTGATTTGTGATGATGGGAGTACTTCTTCGCCTACAGTTTCTTTTACACAATCATTTGCTCCAGCAAATATCTGCCCTTCAGGAAATTGTTTTACTACTACCAATGCTGCTTTAATTATCAATCCTGCTACAGGAGTAGTTGATTTGGCAAATACCCCTTCAGGCATCTATCCTGTTACGTATCGTTACAACGGCTTAGTTCCTGCCATTGGAACGGGAAGTTATGCAGGTAATTGTGATGTTTATTTCTGTTTTAATTTAGAAATTCAATCCAATACAGTATCTACTTTCATTGTAGAAACAGTAGCGGGTAACGGTAATCAAGGTTGTACTGATGGAGGGCTTTTGACTAGTGAATTTAGATTTGGCTCGCTTACCAGTGATGCAGGCTCTGCAACCTCAGATGCCAATACAAGTTTGGCTTTCTCGCCTGATGGCACCAAACTTTACATTGCCGAAGAACATAATCATATCATTCGTCAATTAGACCTAACAACTAACCTGACAAGTGTTTTGGCTGGTGCTTGTAATATCCAAGGTTATGCAGATGATAACAATAATGATGGAAGCGGAAGCAATGCTCGTTTCAGATTCCCAACTGGTATAACGGTTGATGCTTTCGGAATTATTTATGTGGCAGATAAGGGGAATGATGTGATTAGAAAAATAGACCCAACCACACGTAATGTGATTACTATTGCAGGTGTCCCTGGTACTTTGAATGGAGATGATGTAGATAACGCAAACCCTTTATTAGCACAGTTTTCTCGCCCTTCAGATGTTGCTGTAGATAAAAATGGAAATATTTATGTTTCAGACAATAATAATCACAAAATCAGAAAGATTGCAACCAATGGAACTGTAAGTACCTTTGCCGGCGCAGCTTCAACTGAATCAATCAAACAAGGTTTTGTAGATGGAAATGGAACGACTGCTCGTTTCAATTATCCAAGCGGTATAGATATAGATTTAAATGGTAATTTGTATGTTGCGGATAGGCTTAATCATAGGATTCGCAGAATCACATCATCTGGTGACGTAAGCACTTTTGCAGGTGGTGGCTCTACTGGTGCAATTGCCAAACAAGATGTGAATGGTAATGCACTAACAACTGCTCGTTTTTGGTATCCTACAGATGTAAATGTAACGCCTTCAAATCAGGTCTTAGTAGCAGACAGAAGTAACTCCAAAATTAAAATCATAGAAGGTGGAGTTGTCAGTAATTATGCAGGAGACGGTATAAAAGGCTATACAGACGGTGCTGCATTAAATGCAAGATTTAATTATCCTGTTGGCATTACAACCGATGCGGCAGGAAATGCTTACATCATAGATAGACCTACTTCTACATTGCCAAGTAATCAAAGAGTGCGAAAAACTCGTATCAATAATCCTGCAGGCGATATTACCGGCTCAAATGTAGTATGTTCAGGTATAAATTCAGGTTCACTAACATTGATTAATTTTCCTGGTTCGCCTGTTACTACTCGTATAGCTCGTTGGGAATCATCTACAAATGGTGGAACTACTTGGACATCTATCGGAAATGCCAATAGTGCTACTTTCACTTTTAATAACTTAACCCAAACTACTACTTACAGAGCTATCATTACAGACGCTATTTGTGGAGAAACGGCAAGTAATACAGCTAAAATTGAGGCGAATATAGTTCCAATACCTACTGTAAGTTCTATACCTGTTTGTGGTACAAGCCCTGCAAGCAATGTGAATATAACACTTGTAGCTGCAGGTAGTTTTGATGGAGATTTTGTTTGGTATGATGAAAATAATGTCATTGTACCCAATCAAAATAATGATACTTTGATTGTTACAACATCAACTACCAAAATTTATAGTGTTTCCATCAAAAAAGGAACTTGTGAAAGTCCAAGAGTCAATATTAATGTAACGGTAATCTCGGCACCAGCAC
>JBJXHA010000336.1:0-6975 GCA_046160275.1 Bacteroidia bacterium
CAATAACCTACTTTCTTCTTCATCGGAAATAGATACAAGCGAAAGGGCAAATTATTTTGCGGCTTTTACGGCTGCGATTGAGGCGATTTTGCTGCTATGCCTATTTTATACGGTGTATTTTCGCTACCGTTCTTTTGCAGAGCGTACCCATGTAGCACAAACGGCTGCATCTTATTACAAGCAGAAGGAAATGTCGGAAAACCAAACGTTGTTGATACCCGAAAATTTGCCAAAAACGGAGAACTTTTCCGAAAAACAGGCAAAAAATGGCAAAATTTCCGAAAATCAAGGAAAAAACGGAAATATTACGGAAAATCAACCAAAGGAAGTAGAAGCTGATACCCTTGAAAATAAGGAAAATCAAGGAGAAAAGGGAAATTTGGAGGAAAATGAAACCCCAAAAGTGGAAATAGATGCACCCAAAATAAAGGAAGATACCAGCGAATTGGAATTGTTACTCATTCCACAACACGCAACAGATGAGTTGAAGCAGGAAATTGCGGATAAAATTCGTGCGATTCAACGTGAGAGAAATAAGGTAACAACGGCAGAATGGCGTTTGCGCAACAAGCAAGGTTTGGAGAAAACCAATAAGGCGAACATTGATAAGGGAAATGAGGAATTGAAGCGATTAAGAGGGGCGTTAGCAGAGCTTTACGCCAAAGCGAATTTGAATGGAAAAGCAGCGACTTTGTTTGACCATTGAAACCATTAATCAAGCCATTTTGAATGGTTATAGGCTTTCAAAATGGCTTCCCCTCCTTATTTTAATTTCTCTCACTCTCCTTATTATCAATCTTTTATGAAAAATAATCAAACCGTAAATTATACCAAACATTTGGAATTATTCTTTGCTTATTGGCAAGAAATCAACTATACGCTTCCTTCCAAAGAACGCTTTTCGCCCATTGAAATCACGCTATATTACCAATTATTTCATCAGTGGAATCATGCGCGTTTTGCCAAATTTTTGGACATTCATCGGGAGGAAGTCATGCAATCTTGTGGAATAGGGAATCATATTACCTACACAAATTCCCTCAAAACGCTTGAAAAACGGGGTTTGCTGCGTTATTTTCCCTCTCAAAGCAGGTACAAAGCCAGTCAAATTGAGCTGCTTATTTTGACAGATGACTACCTTCAACAACTTATCACGACCTTGTGCAAAAGTGAACAGAGTACCGCACATAGTAGCGAACATAGTACAACACAAAGTAATGAACACAGTAGCGCACACACTACTGAACCTAGTAATGCACCTACTCATGCACAAAGTAGTGCGCCCTTATATCAAACAATACAAACAAAGAAAACATACAAACAAGCAAACGGGGGAAACAGCGCGGATTCTCCCCCTCCTTTTTTGGGTGAAAATTGTTCTTTGTCAAAATCGGAAATGGCTTTGGTGAGTGAAAAAGTAGTGCAATGGTGCAACTTTGTGAGAACTTCGTTTTTGGATTTGCCCGAACTCCTCAAAACGAAAAAGGAAATTCAAGCCCAAACCAAAGGCGCGATGGAGTTGTACGAAAACCTACACAGCGAAAAGTTGAGCTTTGAGGAAAATTTGAAAATCGTGAATGAGCGTTTCACTTTGTACGCCCAATTTCTCAAATCCAAACCCAACGACACCTTTTTGCGTGAAATGTTTACTCCGCAGGGTATTGTTGCGCAGAATATTTTTCAGCAGTTTGAGCAAGGCGCAAGCGATGTGAAAGCGAAAAAAACGCAAGTTGTTCATGTCCCTCAAAAGTGGAATGAGCAGTTTTATTGCGACTTGCTCAAAAATAAGCAGACAGCAACGGCAAAACTCTATGAAGCAAAATTGAAGGAGGAATTAGGCTTGGAGGTCTATTTTAGCAAAAAGGCAAGTAAGTGGGGCGTGAGAAAAATAAATGTTGCCCAACCCTAATTTTGATTTTGTGTGTTAAATTGTGTGTTAAAAACAAAAAACCACTCACGCCAAAAAACGTAAGTGGTTGATTATGAAGTGGGCCCAACTGGGCTCGAACCAGTGACCACCTGATTATGAGTCAGGTGCTCTAACCAACTGAGCTATAGGCCCCTAAATTGAAGGAAACAGGCATGTTTTTCAATTCGGGTGCAAATATAATATTTTTTTTCTTATGCGCAATGAAATTTATCTATTATTTTTGGCGAAATTATTTTAGTATCTTTGCCGAAATTGGTTGTTTTGTATCAGTGAACAATTAACAGTAAACAGTTATAAGAAGTAAAAATTTGACTATCAAGTAAATACACTTTTGAAATGAGTAACTTATTTTGTTCACATTACTTAGATAAAAATAACTGATTGTTAGCCTTTTATTGTGTTATCAAGATTAAATTTTTGTTTATGAAATTACAAATTGGAATTATTACTTTCTGTTTAGGCGTTTTTATGTTGCTAGGCTGCCGCAAGGAGCCGGGAGTAGGAGGAAATGCAAGCATCAAGGGGCGTATATTTGTGGAAAAATATAATAAAACGTTTACCGTTTTGTTACAGAAGTATTATGTGGCAGAACAAGATGTATATATCGTTTATGGCGACCAATATGGCTATAGCGACAGGGTAAAAACGGATTATGATGGGCGTTTTGCTTTTGATTATTTATATCCCGGCGATTATACGGTGTATGTTATGTCTAAAGATTCTACTTTTGCAACAGGGGATACGATTGGTTCGGGAGAAGTGCCTGTAAAAAAAGAATTGACTCTCAAACAAAATAAGGAGGCTGTGGACTTAGGAGAGATAACTATCTTGGAAAATTAAACCTTGCAAGGTTTTACAAAAACCCTTAGTTTTGCATTTTATCTATTCAATTTGAAAGCGAATTGCGAATCGTTGACAGCATACATAAGTATATCACTTTTCACTTTTCATTTTTCACTTTTCATTTTCACTTACATTATATGGCTCATGCTTCGCGTGCCGATTTGGAGTTGGCAATCAAAGAAAAAGGAAAAAAAGTGCAACTCTTGTTGCAAGAAATGGAACAAGTTATCGTAGGGCAAAAACAAATGGTAAATCGTTTGTTGATTGGCTTATTTACGAATGGGCATATTTTGTTAGAAGGAGTTCCCGGACTGGCAAAAACACTTACCGTCAGTACCTTAGCAAAGGCATTGCACCTTAATTTTCGCCGTATTCAGTTTACACCTGATTTATTGCCTGCCGATTTGATTGGTACATTAATTTACAACCAGCAAAACGCGCGTTTTGAGGTAAAAAAAGGACCTATCTTTGCAAATATTATCCTCGCAGATGAGATTAATCGCTCGCCTGCCAAGGTGCAATCGGCTTTGTTGGAGGCAATGCAAGAAAAGCAAGTAACAATTGGTGATTCTACCTTTACATTGGACAAGCCTTTTTTGGTACTTGCCACACAAAATCCTGTGGATCAAGAAGGTACATATCCTTTGCCCGAAGCACAAGTGGATAGGTTTATGATGAAAGTTACCGTTTCTTATCCAAGTAAAATGGAAGAAAAGGTGATTATGCGCAGAATGGCAAAGACGGGATTTCAACAAGAAGTAAAGCCTATTTTTTCGGCAAAAGATATTTTTGAGGTGCGAGAATTGATTGATGCGGTACAGGTTTCCGAAAAAATAGAAGATTATATTATAGACATTGTAATTGCGACCCGCGAACCTGCGAGTTATCAATTACCAAAATTAGCCGATTTTATTGAGTTCGGAGCATCTCCGCGTGCGAGTCTTGCCCTAAATTTAGGTGCGAAAGCACACGCTTTTATGAACGGCAGAAGTTATGTATTGCCCGAAGATGTCAAAAGCATTGCAAATGACGTGCTTCATCACCGCATCATTCTCTCTTATGAAGCAGAGGCGGAAGAATACACTGCAAGTCAGTGCATTGAGGACATTTTAGGTGCAGTAAAAATTTAAAAACAAGCTAGCCCTAGTGAACTCATTCTCACTAGGGCTAACATAAAATTTCTCATTCCTACGAAAACCCAAATTTTCTCGTTATTATTGTGGTTCTATCAGTCTTATGTTGCATTGCTACTTTCGTTATTTTTATGATTGATTACAACAGTTTTACTATCTTTTTAATTGTTTTCAGCCTAATCATTTGCCTTTTGTGGATATTACCAGGTATTTTGTTGTGGAAAATGAAAGGCGAAAAAAATATTTACCTTGTCAATGTGATTGGCAGTGTTTTATTTCTTTTCTTTATGTATCGTATGATTTCCCAAAAACCACATGACTTTCCCTTTGACCTCTCCGTTTTAGATGATTTTGGCGAATTGTTTGTAGGTTGGTTACTTTGGGGAATCTTTTTATTGCTTTATAGCATTTTTAGAAAATCATTTAAGTGGAAACGCAAATAATTGATTATAAGAGAGATACCAAAAACTTCAAGAAAAATTATTTTTTTTTCTCCCAATTTGCAGCGTATTTACTTCCCCTCACGTCTTTACTATAAATAACCATAACACGCTCGTTTTGATGTTTAATTTTGCTCAAAATGTAAAACTACCTAAAACTCACTTCGAATGCACAAAGATTTTCCGTCCATAATAGAAGGCTGCATCAAGCAAAATCCTCTCGCACAACGGAGGTTGTACGAAGTATTTGCAGCCAAAATGTTAGCGGTATGTTTCCGCTATGCACGAGATAGAGACGAGGCTGAGGACATTTTACAAGAAGGTTTTATCAAGGTTTTTCGAAACATAGAAAAATATGCCTTTAACGGCTCTTTGGAAGGTTGGGTACGAAAAATTATGGTGAATACCGCTATTGATACGATTCGAAAAAATCGTAGCATTATGCTTGAAACGCCTATCAATGACAGCATTACAGAGAGTTATGCAGAAGATGCCATTGATAACTTAGAAGTAGAAGCCTTGATGCAAATGATACAAGAACTCCCTGCGGGCTATCGCATTGTGTTCAACTTGTATGCAATTGAGGGTTATTCTCATGCCGAAATTGGAGAGCAACTGGGAATTACGGAAAGTACTTCTCGTTCTCAATACACGAGAGCAAAAGCCTTGCTAAAAAAAAGAGTGTGTGAAGTTTACTGGGACTATAAAATTTACCAAGATGCCATTTGAAAATTTTGAAGACAAACTAAGAAAGAAACTAGAACAAGCGGAAGTTTCTCCCACTGGAGATTTGTGGCAAAAAATAGATGCCCAACTCCAGGGAAGTAATTTTGAAAACAACTTACGCCTAAAGTTAGAAAATAGCAGCCTTCAGCCTTCTGAAAGGGTGTGGGAAAACATTTACCGTGCCTTACATGGGCAAAAAACAAAAAAAATCGTATTTTATTGGAAAGAAGCGGCTGCCGTAGCTGCGGTGATTTTGGTGGCAATTTGGGCTTTTTCACCTAATCCTCATTTGCCCGAAACCCAAATTACCATTCATACAAACACAACAATTACAAATCCTACTGTTCCAAATGGACAGGTGGAGGCTCCAAATTTAACAGTGCCAAGCAAATCAACAAATGAGCTGCCTGTTCTTGCTGAAAAAGCGACAACACAAACAACAAATATAAAAAAGCAAGAAAATATTTCTTTAGCTCCTCAAGCTAAAGCTCCCAACCCTATTTTGACTGAAAATGTAAGCCCTAACTCAATTCATACACCCACTAAAAATGAGCCTTTATATAAAGAAGAAACAACAACGAAGAGCGTAGCAATCGCACCGACAACAAATGATAAGCAAGAAGCAAGCCCTAAGATAGAAAAAGTTACCGCTTTGCATGAGGTTAAAGAGAATGAAAAACTTGAATTTTCGACCAAAAGCGTGATAAGTATTTCGCAAATTCAAGCGATAACCACTTCAGCCTTAAATGAGTCTATCGAAAAGCAAGCCCATTCTTTCGCAAATTTATGGGTGAAAGAGCAAGGGAATGCAGGGCAAAAAGAAGATTGGTGGGCAAAGGTAGAATTGCCAAAACCTGAAAAAAGAAACCATTGGAACAAATCTTTTGCCTTAGGTTCTTCCAAAATTTCTTACAATTCTTATCAGTCTTATCCGATTGAAAGCTGGAATCGTTTGGGAATAGGAAGTGTTACGGTGATTGATGATAGCGTTGGAAATCAGGTGTTGAATTATCCTAGACAATTAGGCGAAATTTTTGGTTCACAAAATGCTGACATTGAGCTCCTTGTATCTAAAAACACACAATATGCAGGCATGGGTTTTGGCTACGAAATCACCAAATGGTTGGAAATCGAATCGGGACTAAGAGTACAATATCAAAAATTGCGCTCCTTTGTATTGCCTTTAGATGTGGTAGAAACTGCGAATAAAGCAGGTGTTTTAAACCCTTATCAAGATTGGGTAAGGAATTACGACAAAGATTATATCACGCGCAGTACCGACCCGCTTACAGCAAATGAGATTGCACAAAGAGTTGAGGTTGATGTGAGAAATAATTGGGTTGCCGAAATCCCGATGATGTTAAAGTTTAAGTTGCCTTTAAAGCGTTCTATCTTGAGCGTAAGTACGGGGGCTTCTTATCGTCAATTGTTAAATCAATTAGCGGAAATAGGTGCGCAAAAAAGCCAAGTTCAATCCCCACCAGTAACTTTGGGTGAGCCACAACCTACATCAACCAGCAATTCTCGCCTCAGCCGAGTTTATCGCAACCAAAATGGCACGGTAAACTTGAAAGTTGAGTATGCCTATCGCATTAGCCCTAAAAATAGCATCTTTTTGGCAGGAAGTAGTCAGTGGTTTATTAACTCCATGTTTGGAGAAGAAACGACCTTGCGCTACCCTCGACTATTAGGCGTGGAAACGGGAATGCACTTTTAAGTAATTGATAATTAATAATGGAGAATGATTAAAATTATTGATTATCAGACACTTATTATGGACTTGTTTAGTTGAGTCTAGTTCTGAGATTAATGAGGGCAGAAGCGAGAAATAACCAAGCTTTAAAGTTTCGCGCTTTATACTCAAATCTGACTAATATTCGTTTATAAGAATCTAACCAAGCGA
>JBJXHA010000337.1:0-7507 GCA_046160275.1 Bacteroidia bacterium
AGCAATGTTGTAGCAGTCGAAGACGTTAAAAAGACTTGGAATATTGAAAAGCATGAATTATTTAGGCTTCAAAAAATTAAATTGTCTTTCATAAATGTAGGAATCCTTGCTACTGATTTGCCTGGCGACCCTGAGTTTAGAGACACTTGGGAAAAAGTTTTACTTGAAGTTAAGCCACATGGGATTATTTTTTTATTAGATAACGTTGCAGATACTTCCAAAATTCCATCATCGGGTTACGACCCTAAAAGATTGAAAGAGCATAAACAAGCATTTGAGCATTTGATTCAACTTCTTATCAAACACAAAGATGTTAGTAAAGAGTTGCGAGCAATGGCTATTGTGGTGAACAAATCAGACTCATTCCCACGAGATTTGACATATGGAAAACTAATTAAAGAAACAGATATTTCTACTTATTTAAATCAATATGTAGAACTGAATAAATGTAAATCAACAGCAGCAGAATGTAGTGCATTGCATGGCTCAAATGTAAAAGAGATTATGCGGTGGTTAGTTGATGAAATGACTTAACAAAAAAAACTTCTAACATGGTTACGGAATTAAATAAGTATTACGACTTCAATCACGAAGCATGCTATAATGCTTTAACGAAAAAGATATTACCTTCATTTTCCGCAAAGTATCAATTTGGATATATGGGTGCTAAAATGCCTAACGGAAGTGTCATATGTATAGATAAAAGCGATAAAGACGATTGGAGAGGTGCAAAGGCAGTTATCCAATTTAGGTATGAACCTACAATTGGAATGTCTTTAAACATCAGTAACCCAATAAAATTATATTGCCGAAATCTTGATAGAAACTACACTCTTGTAGAAGTTATTTCTGATAAAGGAAATTTTTACAGTTCTAACTTTTTGAATAATATAGGCGATGTTTTATACAAAGACATACCTGGGTATTCATGGTTAGCAAGACAAATAATCCCTAATATTTATCTTGACAATGATTTAATCATAGATTCTGATACGATTAAAAATAATTCTTTCAAAGAGGGGGTATTTGACGATGGGATGCGTTATCTATTTAAAAAATTGCATCGGCAATTAGAAAATGTTTTGAAGAATCCTTGATAAAGAAGGAAAAGCATCCTTTTAGTTTTAAACAAGATATAATCAACAAAAAACATTCTAAATTTAAGGATATTAAAAAAAATGAAAAAAATAAATTATAACAAAGAATGTCCGTTATGTAATGGGATTCATGATTATCATCTTTTTGTTTATTATAAAGACGAAGATGAAATAGCTTTCTTTGGTGCAGGTAAAAAAACTGATAAGCAACTTTATTCATCAAACAAGAGGGAAGTAATCTTTCAATGCCCAAAAACAAATGAGTTTTTTGCTAATGATATATTTATCAATGATATTCCGATAGAAGGTATAATCAAGGTAGAATCAAAGATATATGATTCAAGTTCTGAAAACAATAAAGAAATACAAAATTCAGAATCTATTCATAGGGCAAAAGAACAAATTCAATTTCCTCATTCTTCCACAGAGATTCTAATTAAAGATTTAGAAGATTGGATAAAAACATCAATGCAAACTGCACGAGATTTTTGTAAAACTATGATAACAGTTTCAACAGGAGCAATCCCAATATTTTATACTATTTGGGCTACTCTTGGGAAAGGAAATAGTGAATTTAATTATTTAACTTGGGCTACATTAATACCATCTATCGGATTCCTTTCTGCCTCTGTACTATTTATTATTGCCCATCAACCAAAATATTATAATTTAGAAGGTATAAACATAATTGAATTTCGATTATATAGGCAAAAAAGACTCAAGCATTTAAATAAATATATCAAAATTGCAACAGTTGTATTTATTCTTTCAGTATTTGTCTCGATTTTATTATTTAGCACTAAAATATATATGACATGAAACAACAGAGCCAAGAGTCATCTTCATATAACCCATATAAATTGTATGAAGAAGAGAATGGAATAGTAAACGCTTCATTTTCAAGTGAAACAAATTTGGAAATGAAACCTGGGTTGACACTAACCGAATCAAACCTTTTGAATAGAGCTATATTTCATGATACTAATTTTGCCTTAGTCAATAAAAATATCTATAATGGTCAAATAGAAGGGGTTTCTAATATATTATTACTACCTAATGAAATAATATATATATTAAGAGACTATTATATTATGAAGATGAAAGAACAAAAACAAGTTATAGAAAATAGATTTCCTTTGAATTGCTTTGTACATGGGCATGCAATAACTTTAGTTGGTTTCGATATAGAGTTAAATTGTTTTACATTCATAGATACCATTTATCCTTCTGTTCTTTCCCAAGATCAAAATAATTTTGGTGTAGCTGCAATTCAATCCACATATAATGATAGAATTTGGCTAATATCCAGTGAAGATTTACAAAAAGTAATTATTGCTATATTTATTCCAAATAACGATTTACAAAATCTTATAAAACAATTAGGAACATAAAATAATATTTTGTGTTAAATAATGTTAATTTTCCTTATAAGATAGGTGGAAAAAAAGCACACATGCTGGATAACCCAAGACAAATTTTGGGAAGATTTCGGTAGATAATTGATTGACATTTAGATACATTTGACGAGACTTCAAGCGATATTTCAATAAAAACAACTAAAAATGAGCAAAAATACTGAGGAGGTAATTGACGAATCAAGATAAATTTTAGCAAGGTTTCGGTAGATAATTGATTGACATTCACATATATTTGACGAAGTTTCGGGCAATAATTCAACGAAAACAAGTCAAAATTGGCAAAAATACTGAGGGGGTAAACCAACTAAATTTTGACAAAAAACTAAGTCAGATGTTAAAAAAATTAGATGTTGACAAAGAAAGCAAGATTAGATGTTGACAGAAAAAAATAAAAAAATAAAGACTCTCACAGAACAAATAAGCCTGCAGTTTACGAGTAGTAAACGGCAGGATTATGTTGAACGAAGCCTTCGCCCCGCAGCACAAATATTAAACTTCCCGATAGCCTCGCAGCACTAATTTACAGTCTATGGGGTTTCAATTTTCCATCTTTCTTTCCAACCAAGCCTTGAACGCGACATTTTGTTGTCTGCTCAAGGCTTTTTTTGTTGAAATGATTCAAAACTCAAAAAGACCCCCTCAGTAAAAAGGTCTTTTTTGAGTCAAAAACGTGTGAAAAACATGATTTTGGGCATAATATCTGCTGTCCGACGTGTTGCAGCGGCTGCAACACCAGATTTAAGGCACTATTGTTCTATCCAAATCACGTTTTTCAACTCTTGCCCCGCGTTGGGCGGGGCGCGGGCGGGTGTCAAGACGCCGACGGTGTGCATTGTGCCGACTTTGCAACACCGACATTGATTCGCATTGATGCCGAATAAGCGTTGTCGGGCGGCTTCTCGACGCGCCGCTTTGTCGCGTTTTTGTTCCGCTTTGACTTTCAAAGACACACGTGCTTTTGCCAATGCCTTGCCCTTCGCCGCGTTGCTCAAAAAACCATAATGCCGCATCCGACGGAACTTCGGCGGCAGAATGTGCAGCGCAAATCGGCGTAAAAACTCCGCCGTCGACAGCGTCATTTCCTTTTTATCGCCACCTGTTTTGTAATCCTTGTACTCAAAAGTCACCCCCTCAGTATTATGAGATTTTAACCGATGATTGGAGATAGCAATCTTATGCGTATAGCGACCCAAATACTCAATCACCGCTTGCGGTCCGCCAAAAGGTCTTTTAGCATAAATCACCCAAGACTTCTGATACAACTCATCCTTCCAAGCCTTATAATCGGGCTTATGCGTCGGCACATCAGGCGGCAATGTTAAAGCATTCGATTGAATCAACTCATCTAAACGCTTCATAAACAACGCTTTATAAACCGATTGCATCGCCTTGACAGGAAACAAAAACTGTTCATTGCCCTTCCTCGCAAACTGCCAAGTACCGTCTTTATTCAGTCCACCATTCGGAACAATCACGTGGACGTGCGGATGTAAACTCAAATTCTGACCCCAAGTATGCAGAATCATCGTCATCCCAACTTGCGCCCCAAGCCATTTTTTGTCCTCCCCAAACTGCTGCAAAGTTTGTTTCGCCGACTCAAAAAGAAGCGTATAAAGCTGTTCTGGATTGTATTGGCATAAAGAATTAAGTTCATGCGGTAGCGTAAACACAACATGAAAATAAGTAACGGGTAACAAGTCATCTTCACGACCAATCAGCCACATTTCCTTCTCCACACCTTGACATTTTGGACAATGCCGATTGCGACAACTATTGTAACTAATTTTGATATGACCACACGAATCGCAACTGTCCACATGACCGCCCAAAGCCGCCGTTCGACAATCCCGCAACGCCCAAAAAGTCCGCAATTGATGATAACTAAATCCCATCACCCCTAAATCAAGACCCCTCAGTATGGCACCGATGTCTAGGCGCGGCGTCAAGATGTAGGCGCAGCATTCGCCCAATCTGTCGGTTTATCGCCGTCTTTTCCCTTTTTTTTGCGGTTACGCAGCACCGACAAAGGCGTCGGCGTGTCGGTCAAAGGAATCGAGCAGAACTTCAAATAATGGAAAGTCGTCTCAATATTTTCATGCCCCAACAACTGCTGCAAACGCAACAAATTACCCCCATTGTTCAAGTAATGAATGGCGTAAGAATGCCGAAAAGAGTGCGGATGCACCTCTTTTTTCAACTTCGACCGCTTCAAAACCTCCTTAACAATGTACTGAACTCCCCGAATCGTAATGGCAGTGCCAGCAGTATCACGGTTTTCAAACAAAAAATCAGTCGGTGCCGCCTTCAAACTCTTGAAATAAGCCGCCAAAGTTCCCCGCAAATCCAGCGAATAAGGAATCGTCCGCATCTTTTGACCCTTCCCATTCACAACCGTCAAAGTCTGCTCAAGCCGATTGAAATCTCGCAAACGCAAACCACAAACCTCCCGAGAACGCAAACCAGAATCGAACAACAATTCAATCATCGCCCGCTCACGCATGCTCGTACAAGCACCCAGCATGACCAAAATCTCGTCCTCAGATAACACATCTTGGACATACTTCGCCACCCGCGGATTGGGAATATCCACAGCCAAATCAGGCCGACGCACCACATAACGAAAATAATATTTGATGCCACAAACCCGCAGATTCAACGCGGATGAAGACAATTTGCTACGAAAACCAACCAAATGTCCCTTGATTTGGTCGGCTGTGAGCAATTCGGGAATGGATTTGCAGCTCTCCATCAAGTCCCGAACAGAACGCAAATAAGGTTTTTGTGTACCGAGTGCATTACCACTCAAACGCATGTGCGATTCCATGTTCAAAAGAACAGAATCATAAGCCGCGCAACTCGTGCGCAGGTGGGCAATAGCGCCAACCGTTTTTTTTTGGCATGACCAAACAATTTAAAATGAAGAAAATTAGTTCTAAAAATCCAAAATTACTATGTTTGGCCCAACAAAAAAGAGTGCGTCACTAAGATTCACCAGATAGTTAAGATTTACCACTCAAATTGCTGTTTTTTTTACCACGAAAGCTAGATGCTGGCGAGGAGTTGCAGAAGGCTTTGTTCAACACCGTGTTCACGCCAACCCGCCGCCAAAAGCCCACACACAAAAGCCCAACGCGGCGGTACGTCGGCAGCGCAAACGTTCGGCGAAATTAAAAAATAAAAAAAAATAACCAGTCGGCGAACCTGAAAACCACTTAAAAAGAAGTAAGGCGAAAATGCTGAAAGCGTTAGTGTAGGCAAACTAAATTTCTTTGATATGAAATATTTCACACTTGCAGCCTCAATTTTATTGATTGGCTTATTTACGTCTTGCCAAAATCAGCCTCAAAGCAATGGGCAAACCAAAGTAGACCCTTATTTCCCGTTAACAAAATGGGTAAGTATTTACGAATTGGGAAACGCAAATACCGTTAATGAACTAAAAAATCTTGGATATAAATATGAAAGAGATTTTAAAGTCGGTAAGGAGCAAATGAGTATTTTTGCTTACAACTTAACAAATGACGGAATAGCGGAAATCCGAGTTTTTGTAGGAAACCGTGAGGGCATAGAGTTAATAAGGGTACAGTTTTATGGTAATACTGGAAGTAAATACTATGCAAATTTACTAAGTGAAGTACAAACCAATGGACAATTAATAGAAAAATATATTTCCTCCACAAATGTTCCATGCCAAGAATGGAAAAAAGAAAAAATACGCATTAATTTCTGTGAAGGTGTTGAGAATGGACAAAAGGAATACATTGTTGAGTTATTGAAAAGTGCAAAATAATGGAAAAATGTGTAACTTTGCCCTAAAATTTTAGAATATGGGAAAGAAATTAGTAAGATTTGATTGGGCGATGAAAAAAATGCTTCGCCATAAAGCCAACTTCGACATTTTAGAAGGCTTCCTTTCTGAATTACTTGGAGATGAAGTGAAGATTAAGCAAGTTCTTGAAAGCGAAAGCAACAAGGAAACGGAGGATGACAAATTCAACCGAGTAGATATTCTTGTCGAAAATCAAAAAGGGGAATTGATAATC
This sequence comes from Bacteroidia bacterium, assembly GCA_046160275.1. Lineage (GTDB taxonomy): Bacteria > Bacteroidota > Bacteroidia > J057 > J057 > JBJXHA01. The sequence goes on from JBJXHA010000337.1 coordinate 6,559, forward strand.
ATTGAAGTGCAAAGCACTCAAGAGCATGACTATTTTCATCGAATGTTATACGGGGCTTCAAAAGCCATTGCAGAACATATTAAAGAAGGTCAGGCTTATGCCAATGTCAAAAAAGTTATTTCAATAACTATTGCCTACTTTGACTTAGGACAAGGAAAAGATTATATCTATCATGGTACTAATGTTTTTAAAGGTATCCATAAAGGCGATATTTTAGGATTATCAGATAAACAAATCGCAGTTTATGACAAAACAAGTGTACATCAAATTTATCCTGAATATTGGGTTATCAAAACAGGTAAATTCAAAAACAGAATTCATGATAAATTAGATGAATGGGTTTATTTCTTGAAAAATGCTGAAATAAAACCCAGCTTCTCCGCAAAAGGCTTAAAAGAAGCAAATGAGAAATTAGACACAATGAAATTGCCCGAAAAAGAACGCAAGGCTTATGATGCTTATCTAAGGCACATGATGAGCATTGCGAGCCGCAATCATACAATTGAGATTGATGCAAAAGAAATAATTGAAAAAACTAAAAAAGAAACGCGAGAGATTACAATAGAAGAAACACAATTTGGAGCTGTAATTGGGTTTTACGAAATTGGTGTAAGCCAAGAAAATATTGCCACCGCACTAAAAATGCCTATTGAAAAAGTGACAAAAATCATAGAAAATCATAAAAAACAAGGCTAAATACTGAAGGGGAAAATAAAATGGAAAAAGTACCCGCTCACGCTAAGTGTTAGCACTAGTTCTTTTTCTTTTTTTTAGTGGTAATTCAAACAGTACCTCTAACGCCTTTGAAAAGTTTTAATGCTTACAACAACGCAACTATAAAAAAAGCACCCCTCAGTATTTTTTGCCTTTCAGAATCTGAAGGGCAAAACCCAACCGAGCCTTGAGCGCGACATTTGACTGTCTGCTCAAGGCTTTTTTGTTGGGAACG
>JBJXHA010000338.1:0-6072 GCA_046160275.1 Bacteroidia bacterium
GTTTTGCAATGGGCAGATTGGTAGGAACAAAATTGTCGCAGTTGGATAAAATGTTTAAACTCAACTTTGAAACGGCTTATAACGTGACGCGAGTAGCTTTTGAGCAAATGTCTGACCAAGAAAATGGTGGAAAGTTGTTCTTTATTGGTTCTCGTTCTTCTTTTGATGCGGCAGCAGGTAAAAACATGATTGCTTATACGTTAAGTAAGTCCTTGTTAACCAAGCTCTCCGAGTTGATTAATGCGGAAGGGAAAAAGAAAAACATTACCTCTTCGATTCTTGTGCCAAGCGTAATAGATACGCCTTCAAACCGTGAGGCAATGCCCGATGCAGATTTTGATACATGGGTGAAGCCTGAAAAAATTGCAGATATATTGCTTTTCCTTTGTTCCGAAACTGCCGATGACCTGCGTGAATCTGTGGTAAAAGTGTATGGAAATGTGTAAGCGTTTTCAGACAAAGCTATGCTCTTGTTTTAGAAGCACGCAGCATAGCTTTGTCCATTTTTTGCGCAAAAAAGAAAAAAACTAGGAAAAATTTCGTACTTTTGTGAGATAATAAACATAAAAACATTATGCCAAAATACATCAATCCCTATACAGATTTTTTACGCAAAGAACATGATGACTATGAAAGGAGTAGATTAAGTGGTAGTCCTTCAAATGTAATGCTAACTAAAACCTGTAGCGGCTGCTTTAGCTGCCGCAAAAACGAAGTTTTTGCAAGTTATCGGGCAGCTAAAGCAGCCCGTACAGCATTACATTTATGCCACTACCGATTAAGTTATATTGGTTTTAAACAAGCAACCGATACAGCAAGAAAAGACGGAATAGAGGAAGGGATTGAGCAAGGAATTGCAATGGGGATTGAGAAAGGAATTGAGCAGGGAATGGAGAAAGGCAAAAGAGAGGCAGTAATTGGGCTTTATGAAAATGGGATTCCTATTGAGATGATTGCAAAATCTTTACAAATTTCGGAGGAAAAAGTGTCAGAAATTATATCCATTCATACAAAAAAATAAACATATATTTTGGAAAATTACATTGTTTCGGCGAGAAAATACCGTCCTGCGACCTTTCAGTCAATTGTAGGGCAAATGCACATCACACAAACCTTACAATCAGCGATTTTAACTCGCCAGTTGGCGCACGCTTTTTTGTTTTCGGGACCTAGAGGGGTTGGGAAAACAACTTGTGCGCGAATTTTGGCAAAAGCCATTAATTGTGAGCAACTTACGCCCGAAGCCGAACCTTGTAATCAATGCGATTCTTGCCAAAATTTTAACGGTGGTCAAAGCATTACGATTCATGAGTTAGATGCCGCTTCAAACAATAGCGTTGATGACATTCGCCATTTGATTGAGCAGACGCGCTATGTGCCTGCAAGAACGAAAAGTGGCAAAGAGCAAAAAAGTGTGTTTATCGTAGATGAGGTTCACATGTTAACTACGGCTGCCTTCAATGCGTTTTTGAAAACCTTGGAAGAGCCCCCTGCCCATGTTTTGTTTATTTTAGCAACAACAGAGAAACATAAAATTTTACCAACGGTGCTTTCGCGCTGCCAGAAGTTTGATTTTCGAAGAATCAAGGCTGATGATATGGCGCATCACTTGGAATATATCTCGAAGCAAGAAAATGTAAAGTACGAATTTAGTGCTTTGCAACAAATTGCCTTGAAAGCTGATGGCGGTTTGCGTGATGCCCTTAGTCTTTATGACCAACTTGTGAGCTATTCTTCGGCAAATATTACTTTCCAAATTGTGCTGGAAAACCTTAACATTTTGGACTATGACTATTACTTTAAAGCTGTGGATTGCATTAAAAATCAAGACCATGTAGGATTGATTTTGCTGTTGAATGAAGTCGTGGAAAAAGGATTTGATGCACGCGACTTTTGGACAGGTTTAACTGAACATTTCCGCAATTTGTTGATGGCTCTCACGCCTGATACTGTGAAATTATTGGAAACGGCAGAAAATGTAAAAAGCCGTTATTTAACACAAAGTAGAGAATTGCCGCCAACGATTTTACTCAACTGCTTAAATATTTGTGCCGAAACCGACCAAAAACTCAAAAATGCTAGCTCGCCACGCATTTACATTGAGTTAGCAACCTTCAAACTTGCTTATCTTACCCAAGCCTTGCAAGTTGCAGTAACTCCTACACAAGGAGGAGACGAAAAAAAAAAGTAATTAATTCAAATACGCCCACGACAGAGAATGGATTGCCTACGCAATACCAACAGCCTCCTATTACCAAAAACGAAACAGCAGAGAATCCCCTAAAAAAACGGTGGGCTACTGAAATTCCTGTGGAAAACAATTATGCTTCGATTTCTCAAAAGAACTTGGAGAAAAAAGTTGAAAAGTTGCAGAATGTCGAAGAAGAACAATATATGGAAAATACGAATATCAGAATAGACACAGCAAAATTTAACCAAATATTGGATAATTTAATACAATATTTGAACGAATCACAAAAAACAACGATTAGTACCCTCCTCTCTACAAAGTCCTATCGCTTGGAATATAATAAGTGGATATTTTCCATTCCTTCGGATATTCATAAGCAACTACTTGAAAAAGAAAAGGATTTAATCATTTCTTACATAAGAAAGCAGATGGGTATGAACGAAATTTATTTACAACTGGTAGTGGATACAAACCTTCATGTTATTGAGCGAAAACCTTATACAAATGTAGAAAAAGCGCGTGAAATGGCTAGTAAAAACCCATTATTAGTACAACTGCAAGAAATGTTCAAAACAAGAATTATAGACTAAATAAAAGTTTTTTTTCAGAAATTTCACAAATTGCTTGACTTTTTCAGAAAAATATTCTTTCTTTGCACTTATCTTACTTACGATAATTACGATTCGTAGTTTTTCTAAAAAGTCAAGGTATTTAACAGTAACCTAAACTATTCCAACTTCATTCAATTCAATTCATCACAATAGTTCATTCATAAAAAATATTTTTCTAACAAGATGCTTTTTCATATTTTTAAGCAAATGTTAGATAACTCAAATTTAGCTCTGCCTTTTCTAAAAGTTATACACAATAATAATACGAAAAGTGATTGATTGAAAATTGGAAACAACCAACCTAACCATTTTATTTTTTTATTTAGAACCGACTTTCAACCAAAAGAGTATGTCGAATGAGAATCAGCTTGAAAGACTGGAAGCGACATTGTATCAACTGAATGAATTGATACAACGCCACCAAGAAATCGCACTCCGCAGATTTAAGCTATCTGCCGTTGATGTGGAAATCCTTCGTTTTTTGGACGCAGAAGGCGACAAGAAAATGAAAAATGTAGGTGACCATGTAGATGTGAAGTTGAGTAACCTTACCAACATCATTGATACGCTTGAAGACCTCAAGATGGTGCGCCGCGTAAATTCAAAAACTGACCGCCGCTCTATTTATGTGAGCATTACGCCCAAAGGCAAGCAAAGAATTGGTGAGTACAATGTCTTTCTACGTCAATTAACCGAAAGAATGACGACTGGAGTACAAGAGGAGCAATTTGGCATTATGCTAGAAAGCCTAGAGAAAATTTCCCAAGTCATTCTTACCGCTCCTGTTGAAGGAGAATAAGTTTCTGTTTGTTGTTGCGCTAACAACATTATTCTTTTCGCCTATTTCTAAATTGGCGGAGTGTTTCTTTTTGTTTTAAGCGAATTTCTTGAGCAGTATGAACTTATTTTTATGATTGGACGATTGTAACACTTAACAGGAACAAATTAAAAAGTCATTTCTCGCAAGAGGAATGACTTTTTGGTTTATTATCAAGCATTTAGCCTTGTGTCAGTGAGCAATTAACAGTTATCAAAAGTGAAAAATTGGTTATCAGGCAAATATAGTTATAGAGCTAAGCATTTGTTTTATTATCATTCTCTAGCAATATTTTGTTACTCTGTTTTTCGTTTAATAAAAAAATACATCATCATTCCCACTATTAAAATCATTGCTATTGCAAAAAAATATCCATAACGACTATGTAATTCAGGCATATTATCAAAATTCATCCCATAAATTCCTGTAATTAGCGACATGGGCATAAATAGTAAGGAGATATTTGTCAGCGTTTTCATCGTGTTATTCATCTTATTGCTAATGCTCGAAAAGCAAAAATCCTGCAAACCACTCAATACATCTCTTTGCTCATCAATATCTTCTATCACTTCCAACACATTTCCATACAAATCACGCATATAAACTTCATTTCCCGCATCAAGCACCTCCCCTTCTCCTCTCAAAATGCTACTCATCACCTCACGAAGGGGCAAAACAAATTTCCGTAAATCCATCAATTGACGCTTGTAGCCGTGTAGTTCAGAAATTGCTTTTTCGGAAGGGTTTTGCAAGATGCGCGTTTCCAACAAAGAAAGGTCTTCCTCTATTTGTTCAACGATAAAAAAATAATTGTCAATAATCGCATCTAACAAAGCATACAACAAATAATTGGCATTTTTTTTACGAATTTTCCCCATTCCCCTCCGCAATCTTTCTCTAACAGGGTCAAAAACATCACCTTCCCTCTCTTGAAAGGTTATCAAGTGTTTATCATCTGTGAGGACAAGCGAAATATGCTCGCTTTCCACTTTTTTTTCCTTAACATTGTAGGTAAGCATTTTAGCAATGATAACGCAGGCATTATCAAACTCTTCTAATTTGGGGCGATGCTCTACATTCACCAAATCTTCTAATAACAACGAATGTAACAAATACTTCTCCCCAATTTCGCTAATCAAATGCGTATTTTGTAACCCTTCAACATCTAGCCAAAAGATATTTTCGGCTTGTTTGTGTATTTCTGTTACTTTACTTAGTTCATACTCTTTTTCAAGCAAATGCACTTCATTATACTCAAATACATACAAACGAGAAGGCGAAAGCGAAACCCGACCATTATAGGACAAAGTGCCGGGTGGCGTACTAAGGTCTAATTCTGACTGAAAACGGCTGTAGTTCATTCAATGCTTTGATTGTTTAGGCAAAGATAAGCATTTTTTGAGGTAAAAGGCAAAAAAAAAACCGCATCTTCTCACGAAGATGACGGTTAATGCTTCTATCATATCACATTATTTTCCGCTATAGGACTATTGATAATCAATAGATTATGCGTTTATTTTAATTTTTTTCCAATTTGATTCGGTTTAATACAGTTTGTGCTACAATTCGCCCTTGTTGAACTCCTAATACAATCCCTTCGCGGTAGTGAATGCCACCATATAAGCGAGAGAAAGCGGCTTCTTCTGCGGCATCATTGAAAGAGGCAAAACTACGAGGCGCAATCCCTAAAAAGGTATTTGATGCATCAGTAAAAGGTATATTGCCCAATTTATTTGTCAAAATTTCCGCAGCCGCACCCGAACAAACAGAGTGTCCAGAGGTATATTCAGGGAAAGGAGGCGTAGAAATGTAGGTATTCCAATTTGGGTCAATGTTTTCACGAATATAAGTAACAGGGCGGAGCAAATTCTCACGATATTTTGCGTCCCAGCATGAAATAAATGCATCGCCCACACACAAACCTACTAACATATAAATCTCTGCTGCATTATCTAAGCCTAAGTCCATTTCGTTAATCATTTGGTGAGAAATGCGCAACCAATGTCCCGGAGGAGTTGGCGTTGCACCAGGTCCATCTGCCCACCAACTTGCAATATTTTTTTGCTCTTGTGTGAGGTTCACACCTGTATTATATACTTCTAAAGCTGCTTGATAGAACCCTGAATTTTCATCTGTATTATATGGAATTTGAGAAGGAACATAACACGCAGTCCCGCTTGCCATACAAAAAGGGCGAATTTGCCCCCAATAAGGCTCAAGTGGCGAAGTTACGCTGCCCGTAGGCTCCCAAAAAGCGGGGTTTTCGCTACGAGAAGGCACCATATAAATCATAGAACGCGTTTGCGCAAAATTATCGTTATTTACCCAAGTCATCAAAGCTCCCGCAATAGAAGCTCCTAAACCAATCGCATTTCCATATTTTACGTTATTCGTTTCTGCCAATCTTTCTTGCCCAATTGCTGTATGCAAAGAATCTACTTTTGCCAAATTTG
>JBJXHA010000339.1:0-3373 GCA_046160275.1 Bacteroidia bacterium
TTTTTGCAAGTTATCGGGCAGCTAAAGCAGCCCGTACAGCATTACATTTATGCCACTACCGTTATTTGATAACGTTAAAAAAGGCTAATTCACAAAAAATAGATTCATTGTGATTGTTTTTATTATGTTCTACGTAAAAAGTTCGGAACTCTTCGAAGAGTTCCGAACTTTTTAGGCATTATTTTTTTACTTACACACCGTATTTATTCCCTGCACATAATTTTTTATCACTTCAATTTTCTTGGCACTTTCCTCCCCTTTAAAACCCGTAATATCAGCATAGCTTACTTTTTGGGCATATTGTTGGGTAAATGAACTCGCTAAGGGCGTATAAGACCAATGCCATTTTTCTTCATTGTATCCTGTTCTGCCACTTGTTTTAGGCGAGTAAACATTACAAAATCCATAAGTTGCCGCATTTGCCGTTAGCCATTCATAGATTTTTTTGCCTTCTCCTTTTTGAAAATAAGCATCATTCAAATCATTCAAATCCATGTCAGTTCCCCAATGATGGCGCGAAGTGGAAGGCATAGAGCTAAAAGACAAAATTGCCGTAGCACGCGCTGCCCCTTCTTCATATTTCGCATAATCCCCCGTCCATTTTCTTTCCCAAATTGCTTTTTGTTCATTAAAATTACGAGTTGCCGAAATAATACGCAAATTTACCCCTGCTTTTTGCGCAGCATCATACATTTGTTGAAAAGCTGCATAAGCCTCCTTACGCAAATACATATCCGCTTTGCTGGCATATTTCCCCTCAATTTTAGTAAAATCGGGGTGCATTTTATAATCAAATTTCCCAAGCAAATACTCTTTTGTTACCTCCGCCGATTTCTTTGTTGCAATAATGGCACTAGGCTTTGCAGGACTTGTTTTTGCAGGAGACGTTTTTGATCCCGCCCCTTTAGTAGCTTCCATATCTCTCACATTCAGCTCATCAGACTTTATTCCAGCATCTGCAATGAGTTCAGGCTCTTTTACTTTTCGTTGCCCCCCATTGTTAGGTGCAGTAGGAATATCTGAAACTGTCGCGCTATCGCTCGCTGCTGGTGCCGCATTGTCAGCGATTGCATTATTAGCAGTTCCCGCATCCTTTTTTACAAACGCAGGAGAAGCATGAGGCTCTTTTGTTTGCTGATTACACGCAAAAATAGCCACGAGACTTATGGTTAAGACAATATATTTTTTCATGATTTTCGCTCTTTTAAAGTTCGGTAAAATTACAGTTTTCTTTTGAATTAGGTGCAAAAAATTTATACGAATAGCCATAATGGAGCAAGAAAAGAAAAAAATTTGCCTTTAATTCCTCTATAAATAAATCATATTCTCATTCAAAAGCTACGTTTCCTCGCTTAAAAACAGTGTTATCTAGGTAGCGATTGTTTGGGGAGTAGTGTATCCCTACTTTTGTGCTATCAATTAAGGGGTAAAACAAAAGAATCATAAGATAAAGACATAATTCGTATCACATTATTCTCAAAAGGGGACATTTTTTAGATGAATCAAGCGACTTGATTCATCTTTTTTTGTTACATGCTTACTGAAAGTCGTCATTTACTAACTCAAAAAAGCCATTCCCTCATTCTATATATGAATCCATAAAAGAACCAGCTACCTTTGTAGCGGGATATTTTAATGGTAAAAACTCAGACATTTGGTCATACAAAAGTACGGAAGGTGTGAGACTCAGCGTACTAGGGGCAACACTGCAAAAGTGTTGCCCTTATTTTTAGGGCTTTATTGTAACTTTCTCCCCAAAAATGTATCTTATTCCCAACAAAAGTATTATATGTAAGTGTTGCAATGTGTTTACCCCCAACAAGCTACTACGTACAAAATACAAAAGACCAAATCGTTCATATTCACTTTTTTATTCTTAAAACTATGTTTCATTCCATTCAAGTCAAAGCAAGAAGTGCTTTATTTCTTTGCTTGTTTATTTTTACCTACACCAGCATTTTTGCCCAAATTTCAGGTATTGTAACCGACAGCATCAACCAAAAACCTTTGGTCTATGCAACTGTCGCGCTATTCAGGGCAAATGATTCTACCAATTTGCCCATTCAAGGGGCTTTTACTGATGATAAAGGGGCTTTTTCTTTTGAAAAAATGGAAAAGGGAAAGTATCGGGTAGAAGTGGCGATGACGGAGTATAATGCCTACAAATCAGAAGCGTTTGAAATTTCGGAAAGTCAAAATCGCAAAGAACTCGGTACAATTCGCCTAAAAACGGCAGAAACGCAACTCGCGGCAGTTGTGATTGAGGGACAGCGACCTATTATTGAGAGCAAAGAGGATAAGCTGATTTATAATGTGGAGAACGATATGTTGGCACAAAGTGGTACAACGATAGAGGTAATGAAGCGTGTGCCTTTTGTTTCGGTTGACCAAGATGATAAAATTCGGGTCAAAGGGCAAACTTCTTTTAAAGTGTTGGTAAATGGCAAAGCTACGGGCATTATTTCGCGCAACCCTTCGGAGGCTTTGAAGGCTTTTCCTGCCAATGCCATCAAAAAAATTGAGGTCATTACCAGTCCTTCGGCAAAATATGATGCGGAAGGAGCTTCTGCGGTGTTGAATATCATCACCAAAAAACAACTTTCGGGTTATAATGGGGGCGCAAATGCGAGCATTAACACCTTTAAACAAGGCTGGGGAAATCTCTATTTTAACATGAAACAGGGCAATTTTGGGGCTTCGGGTTATGCAGGTTTGAGCAGTTGGGGCGGTGTTCCGAATACGTCTAATTCTTATCGGAAAAGTTTGGTAGAATCGAACCTTTACACGCAATACACAACGGGGACAAGCATCTATCATGGCTTAGGAGCATACGGCAATATTGAGCTTGCTTATGACATTGATACGCTAAAATCTTTGAGTTTGTATGGCAATCCTAATTTTTGGAGTAATGCTAACGAGAATAACAGTGATTTTAAACAAATTGGAACACAAAACGAAATTCAAAGAAGTAGCACTTTTTTTAATGAATCGGCGGGTTTAAATACAGGCTCTGATGTGGGATTGGATTATGTTCAGAAGTTTGGAAACGTTTATTCTGAGCATGAGTTGAGTTTTTCTTTTTTGTATAATCAAGACAATAACAATGACAGCAGTTATAGTAAAAACAGCGATTCGTATGGACTTGCGAGGGAGTTTAAAAATCGTAATCTTCAAAAAAACAACGAAACAACCGCAGCAATAGATTATGCCAAACCGCTCAAACATTCGCAAAAAATTGGTTTTGGGACAAAAGCTATTTTTCGTCAAAATGAAGCGAATTATGGCAATTATTTGTTAGACAGCACCTCTTCTGTTTACCAAATTAACCCAGCCTTGAGCAATGAATTTACCTATCAACAAGGGATTTATGCCG
>JBJXHA010000340.1:0-27985 GCA_046160275.1 Bacteroidia bacterium
ATTTTGAGTAAAAACATTAACATAAACTAATTATTACCGAGTGCTTATTGATAATAAAATGATAATAAAAAGTTTATAAAAAAAGACTTTCCAAGTTTTAAAAACTTGGAAAGTCTTTTTTTAAGGAAAAAGTACAAAATGCAACTCTTCACTCAATTAATCATTTCCCAGCGTTTGAGCAGCCCGTAGCCGAGGCTTGTGAGCATACCGATGCCTGCTTGGTCGGGGAGTTCGGCATTGACATAAAAAGAGAGGTCGAAGGCGGTGAATACGTTTTTTACGCTTTTGTCGGCAGGCTGATAAACGGCGCGCCCAATATTGGTAATATCATGCAGCGTAACAACTAGCGGCATACTTTGGTCAATGTTCCAGCCTACGCCATGCGCAAAACCGACTAAATGATTGGTTAGCACGCGGGTAAGCATCGCTAGGCGTTCTTCGTAGGTTTCCGCCTGTTGGTAGGCTTTGTAATTTTCCTTGTTAAAAGGCACATACCCAAAGAGTTTGTAGAGGCTGCGTTCCTGCGTTTCAGGCGGATAATACAGCAGGGGAAACGCGTGGATAAGCGGCAGCGAAATCGCGGGCAAAAATTTCCCTTGCTCGGCAAGCTGCATCAGGGCAGTCGCGCCTTCATTTACGCCCCACATATTGGCATTGCCTTCGTGGGTACGGTATTGAATTTGGGGGTAACGATGAATTTTACCCACAAAATTGCCTTCTTCTATGTCGTGATTGTGAAAAATGGTCGCGCCCCAGCCCACAAAATGCCACACTTTTTTGCGAAAAGCAGGAATATCCGCCTTTTGCGCGCGGTAATTGAAGGTTAAGGACATGGTTTGAATAAGATGTTGCATCATGGATGTTTAGGTTAAGATTTATGTAAATACGCCGTCATTTCCGCAATATTCAAAGTGTTAAAGCACATTTCTCGCAACAAGCCGCCTTTTCTTGCAGCAAGCACGCCAAACTGTATATCTTGAATCCCTGCAAGGCTGTGGGCATCAGGGTTGATGGAAATTTTCACGCCTTTTTGTATCGCATATTCTATCCAACGCCAGTCTATATCAAGGCGCATCGGATTTGCATTGAGTTCGATTACTACTTGGTTTGCAGCACAAGCATCTATAATGTATTTATGGTCAATGGGATAGCCCTCTCTTGTGAGTAACAATCGCCCCGTAGGGTGTCCCAAAATTTTCGTATAAGGGTTTTCGATTGCCTTTATCAACCGCGTGTGCGCCTTTTCTTTGTCCATGCGGAGGTTACTATGCACCGAAGCAATGATACATTCAAAACTTTTCCACACCGTTTCCTCATAATCCAAGCTGCCATCGTTCAAAATATCCGCCTCAATGCCTTTAAAAATGCGAAAAGGCGCGAGTTCCTTGTTTAATTTGTCAATTTCTTGATGCTGCACCTCGATTCTTCCCTCCGACAAACCATTGGCATAAAAAGCCGCTTTGCTATGGTCTGAAATCACAAGGTATTCGTAGCCCAATTTTTTGCAAGCCACCGCCATTTCTTTCAGCGAATTTGCCCCGTCTGAATAAGCAGAATGGGCGTGAATTACGCCTTTGATGTCGCTTATTTCGATTAAATTGGCGAATTTTCCTGCTTTTGCCTTTTCAATTTCTCCGCGTCCTTCTCGCAATTCAGGCAAAATGTAAGGAAGTTGCAGGCTTGCATAAATTTCTTCCTCGTTTTGATATTCCCCTGATAATGAGCCGATTTGCTGCAAATGCTCGGGCGTAGCAGTTGTTTCAAAACCTGTTTTTACAAATTCCTTTTCTTCGCAAAAATACAAGATGATTTTTAATTTGAGGGCATCATCTATAAAATGCAACTGCTTCTCTTGAATTGCGGCAATCGAAAGGGAGAAAAAAGTTTCGGGATGTTGTTCATACAAGGCAGGAAAATCGCTTGCCTTTCCTACTAACAATATTTCTAAGGTAGAAATGACCTCACATTTGCGGCGCATTTCTCCCGATAATTCGATGCGAGGGCTTTGCGTGAGCAATTGAACATTGTGCAAAAGTTGTTCTGCATAAGGCAAAATGCGGGCATAGTGATATTTTCCTTGATTGTTTTGGGCATATTCAATGGCTTTTTGAATATTTGCCTGTGTTTTTTCGCCAAAGCCTTTTTCTTGCGCCAAGCGATTTTCTACACAAGCATAATACAATTCGCCCACCGTTTCGATGCCCATTTTGTGCCAAATTTGTTGCACTTTTTTTGCCCCTAAGCCTTTGATTTTCAGGATTTCTTGCACGCCCGTAGGCACTTCGCTTTGCAGTTTTTCCAATTCTGCAAAAGTTCCTTTTTCGGCAATTTCGGCTACGTGCTTTTGAATACTAGAACCAACTCCCTGAATATCAGAGAGTTGGTTGTTTTTAAGTAAATCAATTGCAGCTTGCCCTAGTGTTTCAATTGCCCTTGCACCTCTTTGTAATGCGGTGATTTTGAAGCTATTGCCACCGACTAACTCCATCAAACTTGCCGTTAAATTGAGGAGTTTTGCAATGGCTTTATTGCTGATTTCGTTCATGAGATAACAAATTGTCTATGTAGAAACGCAAACCTTTTAAAATGCGGTAAATGTCTAAAATTTCATCATCTGCGCAAGAATAATCCTTGCTAATTGCGTATTCATTGCCTACTAACACCATAAAATACCAAATTCTACCGATAATATAGCAGCCAAAGATAGGGTTTTCATCGGGATTGAGGTGTTGTGCTACCAACATGGCGATGAGTGCTTGACCTCTGGGGTCGCCATTGGGGTCAGTGCCTCTTTTGTATTCATTCAAACAAAAATAAGGCTTCTTCGGATTACGAAAACCCGTAGCAATCATGCCATCAACTTTACCTGATAACTCATGGTCTCCAATTACACAACTTAATTCTCTTTCCAAAAAATAGGCAAATTGTTTGTTGTCCATCTGTGAGAACACAATAATTGGGCTAATTATTTTATTCTCTAGCTCGATTTCATTCCAATCATCGCCCCCAAAAGAAGTATAATTTTTCGCAAGAGAGGTTAAATACCTTTTTTCATACGCGTCAATTTCGTACTGAAATTGCAACCAATTAGAAAGCGTAGGCAGGGTGTCTATTTGCTCCAAACCAAATACTTCTTCTATTTTGTCCAATGTCCAATCTCGAAAATTGCTTTTAAGAGGTGAGTTCATCTTATTTTTATATTAAAAGAAAAAACACATGTTTTAGTTAAAAGAGTAGCCAACGGTAATTCCTGTCTGAATACGCGGCATAATGGTCCAAAACTCGCCTCTTACCTTTCCTTGCGCCCTATTTTCGTCTAGGGTTACTTTAATATTGGTCGTGCGTCTTTCAATTTCTTGAACAAACTTTTCACTTAAATCTTTCAGTTGTTGAAATTCTAACTCATCTTCGGTGGTTGCACGCATGGTAACGATATACGCGCCATAACTTGCGCCCCCTAAAGTCCAATCTACGGTAAAACCATTGGCACTTGCCCATTGCCAGCCCACCATCATGCCCAAACGCCAGCCTTCTAAAGTGGCATTTACCTTCCAATCCATGGTAGTCGCATTAGGTCCCGAAGTAATGACATCTGGGAAGGTAAGGCTATAGTTTAAGTACCTAAAATAAGGTGCGATGTATGCCCCTTTGATAGGAGAGCGTCTTTTGTGAGTCATATAATATTTATATGCCAAGCCCAAACTAAAGCCTGTAAGCGTGGCGGGTTTGCTTCTAAAAGAAGTATCTTGCGCGTTAATAATTTGCGCATAAAAATCGGGTTTTAACTGCCAAGGCACTTGAAAGCTGGCTTCCCATTGTAAGCTGCTTCTCTCAGAAACCACATCTTCATAATAAAAGTAAGGCTGCCGTATCAATAAATAACCAGGATCTATTTTGATAGCATATTTTTTGTCCTCATTGTTAGAACGCCTTTTGCTTCTCACTTTTATAGAAGACTTTTCGTTATCGCTGCTTTTTTCTATGGTGTCTTGTGCTTGAATATCAAGGCTATAAAAGATAGCACTCAACAAAAATAATGGAACGAAGAAGTATTTATGCATAAGTAATGAATAATGGATAATTTTATAGTGAATAATGAAACCATTGCCTAATGTAACTTTACAAATATAAGACTTTTGGGGGAATTGTATGACCTGCATTGAACTTGTCGAAATCAGTCGAAATGCCCAAGCAAAACATCAAACCTTAAAACCTTATGAAGTTAAAGGACAAATGTACGCAAGCTAACAAAGATATACAAATCTTATCAACGTAAAAAAAAGCTATGGGGTGGGTTTGTCTTCTTCTTTGTAAGAAAAACCTTCAGGTGGCGGAATATTTCGGTAATTCCAAACGCCATTTTCTTCTTCAGGGTTTTCTTCTCCCCAATGATAAGGTTTATCAGGTTGAGGACCTTGTTTGCGCACAGCGAAGGCAATAAAAATCCCTGCAATTGCGCCAATAAGATGTGATTCCCACGAAACATCAGGTTTTTCAGGAAATATGCCCCAAATCATTCCCCCATAAAACATTGCCACAAGCAAAGCAATGCGCAAGGAGTTCATGTTTTTTCGGAAAACGCCACTAAAAAAGAGAAAAAAAGCAAAAGCATAGACAATGCCACTCGCGCCTACATGATAACTATTTCGCGCAAAACACCATACCCAAAAACCCGTTACAAAAGTGAGCCAAGCGATGACGCGCAGCGAAATGGAATCATATAAATATAAAATTGCCGCTGTTAATGGAATAAAAGCCATGGCATTTGAAAATAAATGTTCGTAACCGCCATGTACAAAAGGGGCTGTCAAAATGCCTAATAAGCCGCTACTTGTGCGAGGTTTTATGCCCCATTGTATCAAAGAAACGCCATATACTTGGGAATATACCAAAATTGCTGCCATAATTCCCACCAATATAGTAGGAATCAGCAAGGAAACAAAAATGGCGAGTTGGTCTTTTTTCATAAATGTTGAATGAATACGTGATAAACTATTATCTTTGCCTGATAGTTTTATCGGTATCGTTTATCGTTTTTATATGGAAACATTGATTTTAGACCATGCGGCTATTCAGGCGCGTATCAAACGCATTGCATATCAAGTATATGAGCGCAATTATGAGGAAAAAGACTTGATTGTCTTGGGGCTAGGGGAGAGAGGATATTTCTTGGCAAAGGCATTAGTCCTTGCCATGCAGCCGCTAACACCGTTGAACTTGCACCTATTTTCAGTAGAAGTGGATAGGAGTAAAACAACAGGAAGCATGGAAATTTATACAGAACTTCGTGCAAGCGAGGTAAAAGATAAACCCGTTTTGGTGATAGATGATGTCTTATATTCGGGTAGAACCTTATTGAGTGTCGTGGCAAAAGTATTGATGGGAGAGCCTCGCACCATTCAAACTTTCGTATTAATAGACCGAGGACATCGTGCAATGCCGATTTCGCCTGATTTTGTAGGGGAAGAATTGGCGACCTCTTTGCAGCAACACGTTTCTTTTGAAATAGAAGAAAATGGCGAAGCAAAGGCATATTTGAGATAATGTAAGCACTTATTTTAGTCTTCGATGAAAAATTATTCATTCAAATACCTTCTTCCTGTTGTTACTTTTGGTTTGGGCAGTATGGGTGTTTTGTATTTGGGAACGAAACAAAGCAACATTTTAACCGCAAATCCTTCAGAAGCACCGATTTGGGAGAGTTTTTTACATACTTTGCATGAACCTGCCGCCACCTTGATGCTGCAAATTATTTCTATTTTAATCGTAGCAAGAATATTAGGCTGGTTAATGGTAAAAATAGGGCAGCCCACTGTGATAGGCGAAATTGTGGCAGGCATTGTGTTAGGGGCATCTGTTTTGGGAAATTATTGCCCCGAAATTTCCGGTTTTCTCTTCCCCCCTAGTTCTTTCAGTGCCTTACAATTATTGAGTAAAGTGGGGCTCATTTTGTTTATGTTCATCATTGGCATGGAACTAGACTTAGAGGTAGTACGCAAAAGAGCAGGCGAAGCCTTAATTATCAGTCACACAAGCATTGTTTTTGCCTATTTTGTAGGAGCTATTTTAGCCTATTTTCTCTACGATGCTTTCGCCCCCAAAGACAAATCTTTTTTAGTATTCGCGCTTTTTATGGGAACTTCCATGAGCATCGCCGCTTTTCCCGTATTGGCAAGAATTATCCAAGAAAGAGGGCTAACGAAAACCCCTTTTGGCGCACTCATTATTACTTGTGCCGCTATTGATGATATAACTGCATGGTGTTTATTAGCAATTGTCATTGCCATTGCGAAAGCGGGCGGCATTGAGAGTTCCTTCGTAACCATTGCCTTAGCCATTACTTATTTAGCCTTTATGTGGTGGGTTATACGCCCTTTCTTCGAGCGAATTGGGAAGAAATATTTTGCGCGTGAAACCATCAATCGCCCGATTGTTGCCTTCGTTTTCATTATCTTATTTATTTCTGCCTATCTTACCGAATTATTAGGGATTCACGCTTTAATTGGAGCGTTTATTGCAGGGGTAGTATTACCTGAAAATAAAGACTTTCGCCATATATTAACAGGAAAAATCGAAGATTTGAGCCTTATTTTGTTGCTTCCCCTGTTTTTTGTTTATACAGGCTTGCGCACCCAAATTGGCTTAATTAATGAGCCTCATTTATGGGCAATTTGCGGCTTGATTGTATGTGTAGCAATTATCGGGAAATTTGGGGGCAGTTTTTTGCCCGCATATTGGTTGGGCATCAGTTGGAAAGAAAGCTTGATGATTGGGACATTGATGAATACACGCGGTTTAATGGAATTAGTAGTATTAAACATTGGCTACGAATTAGGCATTTTGTCCCCTCAATTATTCGCCATGATGGTATTAATGGCACTTTCTACCACTTTTATGACGGGACCTGTTCTCAATTTAATAGATTGGATATTTGATAGAGAAAAACATACAGTAGTATTGGCAGCCGAAGGTCAGGGTAATATTTTGATTTCTTTTGGTGCACCCAATGCAGGGGCAAGATTGTTGGACATCGCCCACCAATTATTTCAACCCACTTATCCCAAGGGAGAAATTGTGGCACTGCATTGCACCCCAAGTTCTGACATTTCTATTCAAGAAGCTGAAATTTTTGAAAAAGAAGGTTTCGTTCCTATTTTAGAAAAGTCGGCAGCCTTGCAAGTACCAATTACCAAACATTACAAAGCAACCAATCAAGTGAGTCTCGAAATTGTAAACTTTGCCAATCAGAATCCCTTCGAATTGATGCTGGTGGGTAGCTCTCATTCTATTTTTTCTGATGACAAAACAGGCGGGAAAGTGCGCTATTTCTTTGAAGATGTAAAATGCAGAGTTGCCGTTTTGATGGACAATGGCTTTGGCGAAATTCAACGATTGTTATTTTGTGTACAGCGAGAAGAGGACGTTTTTCTATTGCCTTATCTTCAAGCTTTTCTCAAAAATGCTGCACACGAACTAATCATTTGGGATAAAAAGGGGATAATTTCAGCGAAAAACAAAGCATGGGATTTTTCGCAGGCACAAGGGCGTGTAAAGATTCAACCACAGTTGCCCCAAGAAAGTCCCGACCTTGCCTTGCTTTCTCGCCCTTATTGGGAACAACTGCAAACCGAGGAAATGCCTTTGCTTTTTCAATGTTCTGTCTTGGTATTGAGCAATAAGATGGGCTAGTCTTGCAAAAAACGTGTTTTCTTTCTCATTTATTTTGAAAAAATACTGTTTTGCTCTTAATTGAAAATAATAATAAAAAAAATTTCGTAAGTCTATGCAAAATACGTCTAAAATGTTGTAATTTTGCGCCTCTAAAAATCACAGATGAAAAATATTGCGATAAAATCGGCACTTATCTCTGTTTATCATAAACAAGGACTTGACAGATTAGTAAACGCCCTGCTTGGGCAAGGAACGAAATTTTATTCTACTGGCGGAACGGCTGATTACCTTCGCCAATTAGGGGCAGATGTATATGAAGTTGCCGACCTTACGGGTTATCCTTCGATTTTAAATGGGCGTGTTAAAACCTTGCACCCCAAAGTACATGGCGGGATTTTGGCACGTAGAGGAGAAAGCGGAGATGTGGCGGAACTAGAAAAATACGAAATTCCTCCGATTGATTTAGTGGTGGTGGATTTGTATCCTTTTGAGGCAACGGTAGCTTCAGGTGCTTTAGACGATGACATTATTGAAAAAATAGACATTGGCGGAATTGCGTTAATTCGTGCGGCAGCAAAAAACTTCCACGATGTTACAATTGTTCCATCTCAACAATATTACGAAAAATTGGCGGAAATGCTGGAAACACAAGCAGGGACAACGACTTTGGAGCAAAGACGTTATTTTTCGGCGGCAGGGTTTCGCGTTTCTTCTCATTACGACACCGCCATTTATCAATATATGAACCCCGATAAAAGTGGCGAAACGGCATTGACGGAATTGAAAATTTCAAATCTGCAACCACGTACTTTAAGATATGGTGAAAATCCACACCAAAAAGGCGTTTTTTATGGCGAGTTCGATGCTTTATTTACGCAACATAACGGAAAGGAGATTTCTTATAATAATTTAGTAGATATTGAGGCGGCTGTTTATTTAACCGCAGAGTTTGACCAGCCTTTTTTTAGCGTGATTAAACATACTAATCCTTGCGGGGCGGCTGTGGGGAGTGATGTATTAGATGCTTGGAAACGCGCTTTGGCAGCAGACCCTGTGTCGGCATTTGGCGGCGTATTGTGTACGAATCGTATCATAGACGAAGTTACTGCTAACGAGATTAATCAAATCTTTTTTGAGGTAATTATCGCACCCGATTATACGCCAAAAGCCTTAGAAATCTTATGTAAAAAGAAAAACCGTATTGTGTTAACGCAAAAACAAACTATTTCTCCTCTCCCTGTAATCAAGGCAGTGCTAAATGGTTTTTTGGTGCAACAAGCCGATACGAAAAACGCAACAGCAGAAAGTTTAGAAGTGAAAACTTCGCGTAAACCTACTGCCACAGAAATTACAGATATTCTTTTTGGCGAAAAGTTAGTGAAACACCTAAAATCCAACGCCATTGCGATTGTCAAAAATAAACAATTAATTGGAAGCGGAGCAGGACAAACTTCTCGTATTGATGCCTTAAAGCAATCCGTACAAAAAGCAAAACAATATCAGTTTGAAGTGACGGGTTCTGTACTTGCCTCAGATGCCTTTTTCCCTTTTTCTGATTCTGTAGAATTTGCAAAAAATAATGGTATTGAAGTTGTTGTGCAACCCGGTGGCTCTTTGAAAGATGGCGATTCTGTGCAATACTGCGAAGAAAATAAAATGTGTTTGGTCTTTACAGGGCTTCGACATTTTAAACATTAACACGGACAAGGAGGGGAAATAAATAAAAATATTGTAAAAATATTGGATAATACTTGTTTGCTATTGATAATTGAAAAAGATGTTTATATTTGCACCCGACTCGATTATTTTTCACAAAAAAAGAGTTCCCCGAATAATAATAATAGGTACACATTAGTCTAAACTAACGAATTAATTTATTGAATAATGGGATTTTTTGATTTTCTCACAACAGATATAGCGATTGATTTGGGTACAGCAAATACGCTCATCATGTACAATGACCAAATTGTTGTCGATCAACCTTCTATTGTTGCCTTAGATAGAATGTCTGAAAAGGTAATTGCTATTGGCTCTGAAGCACAACAGATGCACGAAAAAACGCACGAAAAGTATAAAACTGTACGCCCTTTGCGTGATGGGGTAATTGCAGATTTTACAGTGGCAGAGCATATGATTCGTGGCATGATTAAGTTAATTCAGCACAATCGCCGCTTATTTTCGACAAGTTATCGTATGGTTATTTGTATCCCAAGTGGAATTACAGAGGTAGAACGCCGTGCAGTAAAAGATTCTGCTGAACAAGCAGGAGCAAAAGAGGTATATCTAATTCCTGAACCTATGGCGGCAGCTATTGGTATTGGCTTGAATGTCAAAGAACCTACTGGAAATATGATTGTGGATATCGGAGGAGGAACAACCGAAATCGCAGTTATCGCCTTGTCGGGTATTGTTACAGACCAAAGTATTCGTATTGCAGGTGATGAATTTAACGATGATATTTTGGATTATATGCGCAAGCAACACAATATGTTGATTGGAGAACGTAGTGCAGAGCGTATTAAAATTGAGGTAGGGGCAGCTCTTCCTGATATTGATAATCCTCCAAAAGACATCGAAATTCGCGGAAAAGATTTGATGACAGGTATTCCTAAAACCATTTCTATTTCTCACCGTGAAGTGGCTCATGCCTTAAACAAATCTATTACTAAAATCGAAGATGCAATATTAAAAGCATTGGAAAATACACCACCAGAGCTTTCTGCCGATATTTACGAGCGCGGAATTCACCTTACAGGTGGCGGAGCTTTGTTGCGTGGATTGGACAAACGTTTGGCTGAAAAAACAAAACTACCTGTTCATGTAGCTCCTGACCCATTAAAGGCGGTAGTGAAAGGAACAGGGATTGCTCTTCAAAGCATTGAAGATTATAAATACTTGATGAGCTAAAAAAGTACACTTATTCAAAGAAATAAGAATAGGAATTACATATTGGTAGGGGCAAAGCATCGCTTTTGCCCTTACCAAAATTGATTATAAATTAAGGTAATATTATAAAGGATAAGTAATAAGTCTGTAGTTGAAAATAAGAGGTTCTTGTATCAAATTAACTTATCACCTGCTTCCTAAGCCAAATGACAAATGTTCCGAATCATACAATTTTTATCTGAATATAGAAACGCTTTCTTTTGGCTATTTCTACAATTTATAGCCATCATTCTGATTGTGAACTACAACAATGCTCAACGCCACGTCATCGGCGATTGGGCTTTGGGCGTTTCAGGCAGTATTCAAGACCAAAGAACGTCTTTTAAAAACTATTTCAGCCTTAAAACCTCTAACGATAATTTGATGAAGGAAAACATAGTACTTCACCAAAAAATTACCAATTTGCGTAGTCGCTTGGATTATTTAGAAGGCAAATTAACCTCAGATTCTAACAAAATCTTGGCGTATGATACTTCAAAAGTACAAAAAGTTACTTTTAAATATACGCCTTGTCGCTCTGTGAATAACTCAACGGATAAAGATTATAATTATATTACCTTAGATAAAGGAAGTAATGATGGGATAAAACCCGGAATGGGCGTAATTTCGCCTACAGGGGTGGTTGGAAAAGTGATTCGGGTAAGTAAAAATTATAGTTTAGCATTGAGTATGTTAAACCAAAAATTTAGGCTAAGTGCGAAAGTTTCTCGTACTGGAAATGTGGGAATGTATGAGTGGGGAGGAGGCGACAGCCGTAGAGGGTTCCTTAATTTTATCCCTCAAGATGTAGAGTTGAGAATAGGGGATACCGTAACTACTTCGGGTTATGCTGAGTTTCCTGAAGGATTTATTGTGGGGCTTATTTCAGATAATAAGCAAACAATTGGCGGTTTTTATAAAGCAAAAATTACCCTTTCTACGGATTTTACTGCACTGAAAGATTTATACATTGTGGAGGCGCAACACATTGAGCAAATAGATTCTTTGATGAATGGAATTGAAGGCTTAGAAGAAGCACAGCCCCATAAAGAACAATAAGAATGAAATCCATTCTTGATTATCAATTGTTTACTGATAACTGTTTACTGTTAAACTGAATTACGAATCCATGATTGATGTTATAAGATATTCGATAGCAGGTGTACTTTTTGTGTTCTTTCAAATTTTTTTGATGGACCAGTTAGGCTTAGCAAGAGATTTTGCTACCCCTTATATCTTTTTGCTATTTTTATTCATGTTGCCACTCGATATGCCCCTAATACTTGAGTATGGAATTGCTTTTACTGTGGCTTTGTTAGTAGATATTTCCAATAATACGTATGGACAACATATTTTTGCTACCTTGTGTGCCGTAGCTGTTCGCCGACAACTTATTGCGATTTCTACTACTTCCACTTTTCGAAATATTCATGAAATTTCTCTAGGTACACAAAATATGGTTTGGTATGTTACCTATTTGTTACCTTTGATATTTATTCACCATTTCATTTTTATTGGTATTTCTGCCTTTGACTTTTCTCATATAGGTTATACATTAGCAAAGATAATTGTAAATACAATTTATTCCTTTATTGTAAATTACCTAATTTGTATTGTTTTTTATAGAAAATAGTGCAAAGGTGTGATGCTATTTTCTATGCCCCTTTCGCTCTCATAGAGTAAAATATTCACCATTCGTAACTTGTTGCCTTGCTCGCGTTCTGCCTGCCAACACAAGTTTATCGAAATATCTCTTGTTCCTTTCAAAAATGGATAATCTTAAAGAAAGAAGCCTCATTATTTCTATCTTTTTCGGGCTTGTTTTTACCGTTTTTATTGGGCGGCTCTTTTTTATTCAAGTTTTTAACAAAGAATACGAAGGTAAAGCAAACCGAAATGTAATTAAAAATAAAATTGTAACCCCTTCTCGCGGGACAATTTATTGCCGTGATACGAGTGTCTATGTTACCAATAGTCCCGTATTCGATTTGCTCGTCACGCCCAAAGAATGTTATATCCCTGATACAAATCTATTAATCAAGCACTTAGGCATGACGAAGGAGGAACTCGTAATAGCCTTAAAAGCTGCAATGAAATATTCGCGTGAAAAAGAATCCGTCATTGCAAGAAACATTGACCCTCAAACCTATACCATTCTACAAGAACAAATGTGGAATTTTAAAGGCTTTGAATTTAGTCCTTATAATAGGAGGGTGTATCGCTTGCCTGTTGGCGCAAATTTCTTGGGCTATTTGAGTGAAGCTGATTCAGGGGACATTAAAAAATATCCGAATAATTTCTATCAACCTGGAG
The DNA here is from genome assembly GCA_046160275.1 of Bacteroidia bacterium. GTDB lineage: Bacteria > Bacteroidota > Bacteroidia > J057 > J057 > JBJXHA01. The sequence goes on from JBJXHA010000340.1 coordinate 12,910, forward strand.
ACCTTATCGGAAAAGCAGGGGTAGAGCGTTCTTATGAAACAGATTTGCTCGGAAAAAAAGGCAAGTACATGGTGTTAAAAGATGTACATAACCGAGAAGTAGGGAGATATGACGATGGTAAACACGACCAAGCCGAAATTCCGGGTAAAGATGCACTTTTGGGAATAGACTCCGCGCTGCAAGTGTTGGGAGAAAAATTAATGAAAAATAAAAAAGGTTCGATAGTTGCAATCGAGCCAAGTACAGGCGAAATTTTGGCTTTTGTGAGTTCTCCTGCTTATGACCCTAATCTTTTGACAGGGCGCGAGTTCAAGGCAAATTGGAAAGTGCTTAATGCCGACCCAAATAAACCCTTGTATAATCGTCCTTTGATGGCAACCTATCCGCCCGGTTCTATTTTTAAATTAGCAGTGGCTTTGTCTGCCTTGAATGAAGGTACGCTAACTTTTAGTACGCATTATGGCTGTGGTGGCGGTTTTCGTAGAAACAGAGGTCGCCCTCGTTGCCATGGACACCCCACAGGTGGTTTGTCAAATGCGATTCAGTTTTCTTGCAACTCTTATTTCTCCGCTACTTACATGGATTTAATCCAAAATCCTAAATTCCCAAGCATTTACGAGGGATTTAATACGTGGCGAGAAGATATGACAAATTTCGGAATTGGTCATAAAGTTGGGATTGATTTGCCTTATGAAAAAGAGGGGAAATTGCCTACAACTGAAATGTACGATAATCCCAAACGTTGGTACGGAAAAGGACGTTGGAACGCCATCACTATTATTAGTAATGCGATTGGGCAAGGGGAAATTTTGATGACTCCTTTGCAAATGGCAATTATGATTACGACCATTGCAAATCGTGGTCATTATATTCAACCGCATATTGTTAAGGGCTTCCGCAAAGTGGGTACTGAAAACTGGGATATGCTAAAATTCCCGCGCATTGAGTCAAGTATTAACCAAATGCACTTTGAGCCTGTGATTGCGGCAATGTCAAACGTAGTAAAGGGAGGGACAGCCAAAAGAGCTAATATTAAGGACATCGAAATTTGTGGAAAAACGGGTACTGTGCAAAACCCTCATGGGGGAGACCACTCTGTATTCGTGGCTTTTGCACCAAGAGACAAACCTAAAATTGCCATTGCTGTTATTATCGAAAATGCAGGGGCGAGTGGTGGTTCTTGGGCTGCTCCTTTATCAAGTATAATGATTGAAAAGTATATTCGCGGAACAATTAAAGAAAAACTAGTAGAGTATAAGCGCGTGAGTGGTGCGAGTTTTATGCGAGGGGGTAAGTAAACTTACCTTCCTTAATAAAGGTGTTTTATTGCTAACCAATTGATTATGAATCGAAAATCGTTTGACTTCGACTGGATATCTATCTTATTATGTGGCTTACTTATGTTAGGGGGCTGGATGGCGATTTATGCCGTTTCCAATACTTCTGATGCTGCACTTTTTACTACCAATCACGGAAAACAGTTGATTTGGGTAGGGGTGTCGGCATTTGTAGCACTTGTCATCCTTTCTTTAGATAATCGTTTTATTGAAGCAATCAGTTATTTCGTGTACGGGGGGAGCTTACTCTTGCTGCTGTCGGTTTTTGTATTGGGGCGAACGGTAAATGGGGCGCATAGTTGGTTGGTCTTTGGGGGCATTTCTTTGCAACCTACTGAACTTGCAAAAGTAGCAACCGCTATGGCTTTGGCAAAATATATGTCCTCCCTCAATTTTAACCTCAATGACCGAGAACATTTCTTAACCGCTGTCGGCATTGTGTTAACCCCGATGTTGATTACATTGTTGCAAAATGACACGGGTTCGGCTTTGGTATTTGGCAGCTTTTTATTTGTTTTTTATCGAGAAGGGTTGACCCCACTTGTGCCTTTGGTGCTACTGATTACTATTTTTGTTGCAGTATTAACTTTGTGGTTAAATAATCAAGTACTTTCCATTTCTATTTTTGCAGGGCTGACCGCAATTTCTTGTTATGCCTTTTTCTCTAAAAAATATTGGCAGCGCATCGTACTTATCCACGGCATTGCCTTTGTTTTGATTGCCGTTTTTTCGCTCAGTACCAATCTCATTGTAAATAAAGTCCTGCAACCCCACCAAAGAAATCGGATTATGGTGCTTTTTAACCCTAACATTGACCCCCAAGGTTTGGGCTACAACAGTATTCAATCCAAAATTGCCATTGGTTCTGGTGGATTATTAGGGAAAGGTTTTTTGAAAGGAAATTACACAAAATATAAATTTGTTCCCAAACAAGTTACAGACTTTATTTTTTGTACCGTAGGCGAAGAAGGCGGCTGGATTGGTAGCGCGTTTCTTGTTCTTGCCTTTTTGGTACTTATTTTGAGGGCAGTTTATTTGGGCGAACATTCCAAGACCAAGTACGCCCGTATTTATGGTTATTCCGTTGCCTCGATTCTGTTTTTTCACGTTTTTGTGAATATTGGCATGGCAATAGGTTTGGTGCCTGTTATCGGGATTCCTCTGCCATTTTTTAGCTATGGCGGTTCTTCTCTTCTGTCTTTTACAATTCTTATCTTCTTGCTAATCAATCACTTCTCTTATCGAAGTACGATTTTAGGGGCGAAATATTAGGAAGAAAATATTCCCTGAAAATAGATGAAAAAATTTCTCCTCCTCTTAGTCCTTGCCTTTTTAGGGGCATCAGGCTATGTTGCCTACCTTTGGTATGCTGGCGACTCTGCCGAGCAAGAAGTCTATGCTTTTGTTCCCGAAGATTTCATTTTTGTGATAGAATCTGACCAACCGATTCAAGATTGGCGTGGACTAAGTGCGAGCGATACCTGGAAGATTTTAAAGAAAAGCCCTTTTTTTGCCGATATTTCTAAAAATGCAAATAGTTTAGATTCTTTATTAGAGAAGAATAAAAAGATTACCGAACTCGCTAAAATAGGGAAATTGTTGATTTCTACCCATACAACTTCTTCCAATAACTACGATTTTCTGATATTACTAGACCTGCACGACCAAGGGAAATTGAGCAATTTTGCTGCAATTTTACCCCCTATTTTTAAAAAAGCAGGCTATCAAGTAACTACCGAAACACATTACAATTACACGATTTATCGTCTATTCGATACCAAAAGCAAAGAAACGCTTCACCTTTCTTTGGTAAATAATGTGTTAGTTGCTTCCTATACCAATCAACTCGTAAAACAAGCGATTGCTCATTCTGGTCTAGCAAATATTTTAACTGCTGAGAAATTTAAAAATATTTACCAAAAAATCAACCAAGAGGCAAATTATTCGATGATGGTGAATTATCGAAACATGGATAATTTCATCAAAATTTTTACCCCTCAACCTTCTGACATGATTATGGGCTTAGGGCAAACCGTAAATGCTTCGGGTTTTGCCTTGAACATGAAGCAAAGCGAGGTGAATTTTGATGGAAACACCCAACATATTGATTCTATTGCCTCTTATCTTACCATTTTTAATGTTTCAGGAACAGGGAAAATTCATGCGCAAAATATTTTGCCTGCTACAACTGCCATGTTTACAAGTGTTGGTTTCTCCGACTTTAAGAAATTTTACGGAGAAATTATGTCAAAGTATCAAAAGGAAAATAAAGTAGAATATGAGGACTTACAAAAAAAATTAGCTGCCGTAGAAAAATTGCTTAACTTGAAAATAGAGAAGGATTTTTTTAGTTGGATGGAGGACGAAATTGTTACCGCCTTAATTCCTGTCAAAGATAGCGCAACCAATACGAGCCGTTATGCGTATTATGCAATGTTTCACTTCGACCAAAATAATTATGAGGGGGCAAAAGCGGGATTAGACCATGTGGCGCGGCAAATTAAGCGCAGAACACCCTTCAAATTTGAAAAGGAAGAATATCGCGGTTTTGAGATTCGCTATTTGGGAATGAAGGACTTTTTTGAGTTGTTTTTCAAGAAAATGTTTGGCAAAATTGAAAAGCCGCACTATGTTTTTTTAGATGATTATGTGGTATTTTCAAACGATATTCCTTCTTTAAAATATGTGATTGATGAGTATTTAAAAGAGAATATTTTACGAAATAATGCGGAATACAAGGCTTTTTCTCAACAGTTTGCTGGAAAATCTAATATCTTTACTTATTTGCAAAGCGAAACCTTCTTTCCTTATTTAAAAAGTAGTTTATCGCCTGAAAGTCAAGTAAGTATCACTGAAAATGAGGCAGCAGTTCGCGCTTTTCGACACATTGGTTTTCAAATGATTCCCGAAAATGGAATGTTCAAAACCTTGTTTCATGCAGAAGTAAAAGAATGGGCAAAACCGAAAACCGATGTAAGCCCAAAACCTGCGCCCGTTATTCAACCCGAAATAGAAGACTTGCCGCAAACGCAAAATGATAGTTTAGGTTTAGAATAAAACAATTAGGTAATGAATAATTGATAAGGGTAAATTATTTCAACTTGTTTATTATCAGTGCTTTGACTAAAAGTATTAATATGAACTAACTACTAAAAAAAGACTTTAACTTATTTAATGAATAAACATTATGACGAAATTCATCTTTACTTATTTCCTTTTGGTGGGGTTTTGCTTTTGCGCTCCTGCCGTTTTTGGGCAGTCGTCTTCTTTCAAGAAAACCTGCAAAAGATATTTTAAGGCTTCAGGCTCCGAAGAAACCTTTAAAGCAGCTCTCAAAAGCATGACACAATATTATAGGGAAAATGAGAGTTTGGCTGAGGTTTCCATAGAAGTTTGGGACGAGTTAGAAAAGGAAATGCTAAAAGAAATGGACGATTTATACGATAAACTTACGGAGATTTACAGCAAACATTTTACGGAAGAGGAGTTGAATAAAGTCATTGAGTTTTATGAGTCGCCTATTGGAAAAAAAATGATAAAGGAAAACCCTCAAATTATCCAAGAATCTATGGAAGCTGGCAAAGTTTGGGGGGAGAAAATTGGAAAAGAAATTGGCACAAAATTGGCGAAAAAAGGTTATAGAACGTAAAATTTCTATTCTTTGTAATTTTGTATAAAGATTCCCTCAAAAATGCTAACTTTGAACTAAATATCCGTTATTTCAAAGGCAAGCGTTATGAGGGTTTTTCTATTTCTGCTGTTTCTCTTTTTAATACATTTTGCTCATTCTCAGGCTATTATCACAGATACTTTACATTTTTCATCGGACACCGTTCGTTTGAAACATAGCTTTTTGGTTCCTTTTTCCGAAAAAATTTACACTGCGGAAAAAATACTTAGCAAAGAAAAATATTCTCTCAATTATCAAAAAGGTTGGCTGGTGTGGACAGATACTTCGCTCAAGAATAAAACTTACCTCATTCAATATCGCTGTTTTGCTTCTCCGCCTAAAAATGAAATTTTTAGCAATAAATTCGTCATCAAAACAGATTCTAGCGGCAAAAAAGTTACGAAAGTTGAAAATGAAAAACTCAAAGGCTGGGATGAACTCCTTGATTTACAGGAAAGTAAGCTCAATAAAACGGGAAATATTTCGCGTGGAATTTCGGTAGGAAACAATCAATCTTTGGCGGTAAATAGTGGCTTGCAGCTCCAAATTGAAGGCGATTTGGGCGATGGAATCAGCATTTTAGGCTCTATCAATGACGATAATATCCCGATTCAGCCGAATGGAAACACGCAGCAACTTTCCGATTTTGACAAGGTGTTTATTCAACTCAAAAAGGACAAATGGGGCATTACGATTGGCGACTATGAGATTGTTCAACGGAATACGCGCTTTGCCGATGTATATCGCAATGTGCAAGGCTTGAAAGGCACGTACAGCAATCAATTTATGAAAAGCTATGTGAGTGGGGCTGTGGCAAAGGGGAAATTTCATAGCAATACCTTGCAAGGAAAAGATGGCGTGGTCGGGCCTTATCGCTTGATAGGCAAAAGCGGAGAAACCTTTTTTACAGTCTTGGCGGGAAGTGAAAAGGTCTATTTGAATGGGCAACTGCTGATAAGAGGCGAAAATAATGACTACATTATTGACTATAACACGGGGCAAATCACGTTTACGGCAAAAAATGTCATTACAAATATTTCTCGCATTGTTGTGGATTTTGAATATTCTGACAGGTTTTATAATCGTTCTTTGCTGTTTTCGGGAACAGAAGCAAATTTTTGGAACAAAAAGCTTCAAGTGAAATTTTCTTATGGGCGCGATGGCGACAATCCGAATGCGCCGATTGATAATCAAGAAACCTATAATGCTTATAAAGCAACTTTGGCAGGCTTTGGTGATGCCGATTTAGCCTATACTTCGGGCGTAGATTCCACAAAATACAGTGCTTTGGAAGCGCGCTATCTTCGACAAGATACGGTGGTGAATGGTATCCCTTATACTTTCTACAAGCGTTCAAATGATTCATTAGTAGCGATTTATAAAATTTTCTTTTCTTATAGAGGAGAAGGAAAAGGTTATTATGTGCGCGAAACTTCGGGCATCAATCAAAATGCCTTTGTATGGAGTCCGCCGAATGTTTTGGGGCAACCTACGGGCGATTATGACACGCTTCGGGCTTGGGTGCTGCCAAAGCGATTGCAAGTGGCAGATATGCAAGTGAGTTATCAACTTACCCCGAAGTTGCAGGTTTTTTCTGAAACTGCATTGAGTTATGAAGATAAAAATTTGCTTTCTGCTCAAGATGATGCCGATAATACCGACCTTGCGAATTTGGTGGGATTGAGGTGGAATGAGGTGAAAATCAAGGATTCTACCCTAAAATTAACGAGTGAGTTGCAGCATACTTATATTGGCGCGAGGTATAACAACATAGACCGACTGTATAAGGCGGAATATGGGCGAATGTGGAACTTTAATGACTTGACGAGTGCGCGAAAAAATGAACATACAGTTGTGTTAAAAAATCAACTCAATCTGAAAAAAATAGCAAAATTGACGACAGAAACGGGTTTTCGGCAAAATGGAAATGGGCGAAATGCGTTGCGGCAGGTGTATGGGATTCATAGTTTTGCCAAAAAAATGCTGCAAGGGAATTTGCATTATACACATATTTTGGCGAAAGAAGATAGCATTGCCCGCAATTCTTTGTGGCAACGTTTGGAAGGAGAGGTGTTTTATCCGCTAAAATCGTGGAAAATCGGCAGCGATATTTGGCTTGAAAATAAAAATGAGCGCATTAACACTTTACAAAATGACCAAAATTTTCAATTTATAGACCTTAAACCCTATTTTCGAACGGTAGGCGAGGACAAAAAATGGACATTTGATGTTTCGTTCAATTATCGCTATGATAGGGCATTCTTTGAGGAAAAATACAGAGAAAAAAGCCGCGCAACTACCCAATATTATAAGATGATGTATCAACATCCGAAACGTTTGGTACAGTTTCAAAATATTACTTCTATTCGTAATTTATATGTATTAGATACTTTTTTTCTAAAAACAGGAATAAATACCAATCGAACAATTAACGAAAATTTGCAATTAGATGTGCATTTGCCCAAAGGTTGGTTGGACATAAAAGGCGTGTATGACATTGCTTCTGAGCAAATTGCGAGAAGAGATGTGCGTTTTATTCAGGTGAATAATGGGCAAGGCGAATATGAATGGCAAGACCTCAATGGCAATGAAATTCAAGAGTTTAATGAATTTATTATTTCCAATAATCCCTTACAAGCGAACTTTATTCGCGTGGTAATTCCTACGATTCGCCTTTATCCTACGACAAAAGCGGCTGCCGATTTGAGCATAAAAATGGAGTTGTCCAAAATCATGAAAACACAGAAGAAGAAAACAATGGAAATCCTCCGAAATATGCGAACCTTTAGCAATTTGAAGGTATATCAAAACAAGCAGCGCGATAATTCGATTTCTTCTTATCTTGTGCGGCTGAATTTTCCAGAAGATGATTCTAGCTTGATTGACGCAGGGTTTACTTTTCGACAAGAGCTTACTTTTTTTCAAAATGCCAAAAAAGGGAATGTGAAATTTGCATTTCAACAAGCTGAAAATCGCCTATTTTTATTGACAGGTACAGACAGCCGCTTTCATCGTTATCTAACTGCTTCTCAGCAACTTAACCTTGGACAAAGCAAAAGTATTTCTGTTGAAACTTATCTAGGTCGCAAGCGGTTCTTTTCTCAATCTTTCACAAATCGAAATTATAACATTCCTTATTTTCAAATCCGACCTTTGCTCAACTGGCAGGTAAATAAAAAAATTGGGCTAAGTTCCTCTTATGATATGAAATATAAGCGAAATTTTAATGATTCCATGCTTCAAACTACGCGAATTTGGTTGCATAAATTTACCGTTGACGGAAAAATTCGCTTTAATACAGACAATTACCTCAATCCTAAAATAGACTTTATTAGCATTAGCGAAAAAGGCACTAGCTCCTTTGCCGCAGATTATGAGTTGAAAGAAGGGCTAAGAACGGGATTTAACTTAATTTGGACAGTAAATTGGAATCAAAAAATTACCAAAGACTTACAAATGATGTTTACTTATGAAGGGCGAGCCATGCCGCAAACAACGGTAATTCATACGGGACGAGTGCAAGTGCAGGCACTTTTTTAAAAAAAATTTGAAGGATTAAGAAAAAAAACCTACTTTCGCTGCTGAAAAGTCAAAGTATTTTGCAAAACTTGGTATTACTTAAACAGTTTTGCGCTTATTTACCCAATCAAAGCAATGGACAAGAATCATTATGTAATTATTATGGCGGGAGGCATTGGTTCTCGCTTTTGGCCTATGAGCCGAACAAATTTACCGAAGCAATTTTTAGACATTTTAGGGCGCAAAAAAACGCTAATTCAAGAAACATACGCGCGTTTTGTCTCTTTCATTCCCAAAGAAAATATCTACATCGTTACCAATCAAAAATATGCCGAATTGGTACAGGCTCAACTTCCACGTTTCAACAAATCCCAAATTTTGTTAGAACCCATGGGGAAAAATACTGCGCCTTGTGTTGCCTATGCGAGTTATAAAATTCGTAAACAAAACCCTGACGCTGTGTTTGTGGTTGCGGCTTCTGACCATTTGATTGCTAACGAGAAGCAATTTCGCAAAGACATTGAGCATGGGTTGAATGCCTGCCAAAACGAGGATATAATTATGACTTTGGGCATTAAACCTACGCGCCCTGATACGGGCTATGGTTATATACAATACCTTGATGATGAGGAAAATAGAGGACATTTTAAGGTGAAAACCTTTGTGGAAAAGCCTAAATTAGAAATGGCAAAAATCTTTTTAGAGAGCGGTGATTTTGTATGGAATAGTGGTATTTTCCTGTTTTCTGCTACAACTATTAGCCTAGCTTTTGAAAAGTATCTACCTGAAATGGCGGCTTCTTTTGCGGGAATTGAAGATGTGTATTATACGGATAATGAGGCTTCGGTTATTAAAACAACTTACGCAACCTGCCAAAGCATTTCGATTGATTATGGAATTATGGAGAAGGTAAATAATGTGTATGTGATTCCTACGGAATTTGGTTGGAGTGATTTGGGAACTTGGGGATCAGTATATCAAAACTCGGATAAAGACTATTTGGGCAATGCAACCAATGGAAACATTATGATTTATGAAGCCAATAACAATGTCATTAATATCCAAAATGGAAAAAAATTAGTGGTTGTAAAAGGGTTAGAAGATTTTATTGTGGTGGATACAGATGATGTATTATTGATTTGTAAAAAAGAGGAAGAACAATCCATTCGAGATATTGTGAATGATGTTAAAAATTCGCAAGGCGATATATTTAACTAAGCATAGATAGGGGATACATGTTGTATAGCGCGTTGTTGCTCATGCAACTTTCACAAAAAACAGGAATAAGCCAAAGCCTATTCCTGTTTTTTTATGAGATTAAGTGGTAATAATGGATAATCGGAGGAAATAATTTCTATTTAACCCTTTGATTATCCATTACTGACTACTTTCCTTATTCGATAATTACTTTACGATACATTCTGCGTGCGCCATCTTGGATATTTACCAAATAAATTCCTTTTGCAAGGTGTTGTAAATCCATGTCTTGGCTAAATGAACCGTTTACTTTACCGATTTGTTTGCTTGCAACCACTTGACCTTGAAGATTATATACCTCAACTGATAAGTCTTCTGCATCTATTTCCGTACCATTTACTGCAAATAAACCTGTATTTGGATTTGGATAAATGCTAATAGCGGCATTCCACATTTCATCTTCTACGCCCACATTTGTTACAGTAATTGTGGTAGTAAATGGAGTTGAACCGCAAATATTGTTAATATAAAGCGTTACAACATAAGTTCCATTTGCAGAGAAAGAGTGCGATGGATTTTGCTGTGAACTTGTATTATTTCCACTGGTTGGGTCGCCAAAACTCCATGAATAAGTGTAAGGAATTGCAGCATTTACCGTAGAAGAGAAGTTATACAAGCTACCCGTTACAGGCGTTGAAGTAATCGAACCTGTAGTAGGTTGATAGATGGCAATATTGATAGCATCTGTCGTTGCACAACCATTTGCACCTGTTACTATTACTGAATAATTGTTTGAGCTTGTTACCGTAATCGCTTGAGTTGCTGCTCCCGTACTCCAAGAGAAAGTAGCACCTGCATTACCTGCATCTAAAGTTACAGGACCGCAAGCTGCTTGGTCAGGACCAAGATTTACTGAAGGAGGCGTACCATAAGCTACGTTGATACTATCCGAATTGGTACAAGTTCCATTTGTAGCGATAACATAATATAAGCCAGGGCTTGCTACAGTAATGACAGGGCTGGTTTGACCTGTATTCCATGAATAAAATACACCCCCTAAATTTCCTGCATTTAAAATCACGGGTGTGCCTGTGCATTGAGAAATGTCTGGACCTAAATTAATTGGAATCCCTACAAAACTTACTGAAATACTATCATAATCTGTACAACCTTGTGGATTGGTGACAGCTACCCAATAAGAACCGTTGTTAGAGATATTGACGGTCTGCGTTTGTGCTGCACCTGCATTACTCGACCATTGGAACGCGTTGCCTGAAGGTTGTGTTCCTGCATCAAGCGTTACACTTTGGTCACAAGATTGAATATTACTTCCTAGATTTACACTTGGCGAAGGAAGTACTGTGATAATAATGGTGTCTGAAGCTACGCATCCATCAGGGTTTGTAACATCTAGCATGTAAGTTCCTGTAGTAGGAATAAAGATAGACGGAGTGGTTGGACCTGTATTCCACGAATAGCTATTTCCTGTTCCTGTCGTTCCATCTAATACGAAACCTGAACAAACTATGGCATCATTTCCAAGGTTTACACTTGGCAATACACTCACTACTGCATTTACAGGTACACGCGTTGAGGGACAACCATATAGCGAAATATCCCAATCGTAGAAACCATTGTAGTAGTTAACTCCGCCTGACGAGCCAATGATATGAACTCCGCCATTAGGGTCAGTACTGATATAAGGATAAACGGCTCCTGTATAATTTACATAGCAAGAAACAGAAGACCCTGCATTTGTTACATAATAAGTACCTGGGTATAGATGTGCGCCAACATATACCCGTTTACTCCCAGAACCAACTACGGAGGCAACGGCAGTCGCTGTACTTTGATTTACTCCGACATCAACAATATTAATAACAATATTCCCTGTTCCATTGTAGTAAACTAACATAGAATCAATAAATACCTCCTCAAATACTTCAAAGTTTAGGTTGTATTGTGTGGTAGTGAAGAACCCTGCACCGACAGAGGCATTTGTGGGTGGTCCTACTTTATAACCTACTCTGTTACGCGCCTCTACATAATAAGTCGTAGTTGCCCCGATGCTTGGAGACATAATGGTATCACCCGTACCAACCAAATTCCCCCCAACAGGTGCGTCATACCAATAATAAGTATCATCTACCCCTGTTGCCACCAATTGAACACTTGCAGGAATAGAACAAGTCAAACCATCAATGCCACTAGGAGCTGTAGCTAAGGCTGCATACTGTACTGCTTTTACCATCGTATCATTAGCACGTAGTTGGTCATTACTCAAATTAGTATAAGATACTAAAGTATAAGTTCCCCCCATTGTCGTATTAAATGAACCAATCGTGATATTTCCAATTGCATTTGTACCCAAAGTACCTGTATAGGTTGCCGTTAGGGTCGTTGGAATTTCAGGGATAAATACGCTTACTGGGAAGTTTGATTGTGGTTGTAAGCCTTGATTTTTTACCACAACTTGAACTGTTGTATTTGTGTTCCCGCAGCCACCTGAAGCAGGTTGTAAATAACCTGTAACTGCCATATCGTGGTCAGGTTTTTCATATACTTTAAACCCATCAATTCCTATCCCCGCAGAAACCACAACGTCTGCGGCAAATACAAAGCGAAGCAATACAGAAGGTTGTCCACCAAGACCTGTAAGGTCGTTTTTGGCAACAAGCCAGCCACCACTTTGGTTTCCATTATATCCACCCCAACCAGGACCGAAGCCATAGTTATTATTTAAAACGGAGAAGTTGGTGTTATTGTACCAGTTTTGCCCAGAACCCATAGCCCCAACAGTTTGCCAAGTAGTACCACCATCTATCGAAGATTGTAGTCTGCAACCGTCATAATTACTTTCTGTATCCCACCAAATAGCAAATTCAACAACAGGCGCAACTAAACTTGTAAGGTCAAAACAAGGGCCTCTTAACCAAGAAACATCACCTGATGAATAATTTGCAGTTAAGTTCGTTACCCAACAATTTGCCCCATTGTAAGCCGTATTAATGATAGGTTTATTAGAAGGGTCGCCCCAAGCCCAAGTTGAGTTCGTTCCTCCAGCTACCCAACCCCCATTTGAGTTAAAATTCTCAACGTATGGGAAAGTTGACACTTCAGGAATAGAAGTAAAGGTAATGCTTGTACTATCATTAGTTGGGTCTGGGTCGCCCGGAAATTCAGTCCAAGAAACAATTGTATAATCGCCTGGAAGCGAAAAGTCAAAACCTGGTATGAAAGTATAAGGTGCTGTTGTTCCTGGGTTCCAAGCACCTGTGGTATATGCAATCGTAGGTGCGCTGAAAGGACCTCCATTATAAGAGACCATATAGTAAACCTCTGGGTCAATTTGTGGGTCTGTACCATAGTTTTCAATGGTAACAGGAATAGGGGTAAGACCGCCAGAATAACCACAGCCTGTTGCCATAGAAATGGCAGATACTCCCATGTCAATAGGTGGTTTGTCATATACCTTGAAGTTGTCAATAGCGACCCCATCAGCCACTCCACCATCTGCCCTAAATACTACACGAAGCATAACATCAGGTTGTCCGCCTAATCCCGCCAAATCGGCTTTTGCTATTAACCAACCATTACTACCTGCACCAAACCAACCACTCCATCCACCACCAGGACCGTAGAAATTATTGAGCATATTTACCGTAGAGTTATTGTACCAGTTTTGACCACCGCCTACAAAACCCACTGTTTGCCAAGTTGTACCACCATCAATAGACGATTGAACTCTTGCCCCATCCCAGTTGCTTTCACATTCCCACCAAATTGCCATTTCAACCACAGGCAAAATCAAAGAACTCAAATCAAAGCAAGGTCCCATGATGAAAGAGTTTTCAGTAGGACTATAATTCCCAGCAAGACTTGTAACCCAACAATTAGAACCCGAATAAGCTCCCGAAATCGTTGGTTTATTAGGAGTTCCTAACGCCCAAGTAGAAGAAATACCACCCGAAGCCCAACCTTGCGCACCGTTGTCGAAGGTTTGAATGTAAGGATAGGTACTAATCGTTGGAATAGAGGTAACGGTTATGTCAAAAGTGTCATTTAACGTAAAACCATCATTGGGCAAAGCCGTCCACGATTTAATCACATAAGTTCCTGCGGCTGATAAGTCTACGCCTGGCCCGAAGGTATAAATGGCATTAGAACCAGAAGTAATGATTGTGCTATTCAACAAACCTGCTACAGGTGTGCTGAATGCTCCACCATTGTAAGAAACCGAATAAAACACTTGAGGATTACTTTGTGTATTCGTACCATAGTTTTGTACGGTAACTGTTACAGGCATATTTGTACCCAAACCACAACCACTAGAAAGTCCTGTAATTGCAGAAACCCCTAAATCATCGGGAGATGGATTTGCTACAATGACTGTGTAGTCTTCCGTTTCTCCAAAGTTAAAAGCACCACAATAATCGCCTGCTGCTACGGGAGAGGCATATCTACACAATACCCGCATACGAGTAGGTCCAGGAAATGCCAAAGCAGGAATGGTAATTGTACCACTTTGAGCAGCAGTACTAGAAGGAGCATTAAATACAAATTCACCAGGATCAGCAAAGTCTAAATCTTGGTTAAAGTCAATCCAAACCCCAAAGCCTTGACCAAAAGTAGGTCCCGCTTGCACAGTAATAGGATAACTTTGTCCGGGATTTACAATGGTCGAGAGCGTTGCACTATAATCTGTATAATTGTTTGCACTTGGGCTAGTACAACCTGTACCTAGGTTATTGATAGACCCAAAAATAACATTATCAATGTAGTCGCTAGACGTACACTGAAAACTATAGGTTGGCAGACAGTATTGCGCATACGAGGACGCATAAGACAACACAATCGCCAGAATCAAGCAAGTAAACCGTTTTTGCATTGAAATCATATATTATAAAATGAAACTAATAGAAATTTTGCAGCAAGTTATTAGTAATTTGATAAATAAGCAAGAAGGGAATCAAAAGATATTTAACAGTATTTTCCAAAAACATATTTATAATGTTGATTGTTAATATTTTATGATGAAATTTTGCATTAAGTTGTTGCATCTCATGTCCCTAACGAAAGTTAGCTAGAAAACGTTGCGAATATTGAGAATATCGAAGGTAAATAAAAAAAAGACGAAGCTAACTTCGTCTTTCATTTTGTGCTAAAGGCGGGAATCGAACCCGCACGGGCATTACTGCCCACAAGATTTTAAGTCTTGCGTGTCTACCTATTTCACCACTTCAGCAACACGCCCAAAACCTTTTTTGATTTTGGTGGCACAAAGGTACGTCTTCTTTTTGGAATTGCAAAATTAATTGCTACTTTTTTAGTAAAAAAAATGTATTACCTTTGT
>JBJXHA010000341.1:0-4877 GCA_046160275.1 Bacteroidia bacterium
TGGCAAAGCGGAAAATGTCCTTAAATGAACTTTCCGAGAAAGTAGATTTGACCTTATCCAATCTTTCTATTTTAAAAACAGGCAAAGCAAAAGCCATCAGATTCAGCACTTTAGCTGCTATCTGCAAAGCCTTAGATTGTCAACCTGCCGATATTTTGGAATATACCAAAGATAGTGAAGAATGAATAGTGAAGAATTTTACAAAATTTGCTTCAACAACTGCTGCACTTCTGCTAGGTTTTCTTCCAATACATTGTGTTTTGCTTGGTTTAGGCTGAAAAATTGGGTGCGCGGAAAAAGTTGTAGAAAATGTGCGGAACGGTCGTAGGTTGTAACTGTGTCGTTAGTTCCCCAAACAAGAAAAAACTGCGTTTTTGTGGTGTTATAAATCTCTTTTAATAATTCTGGGTGAATGTTAAAATGCGGATAAATGCGTAAATAGGCTTTCATTTTTGTCCTTGCATCAGGAAAAGCGAATTGCGCACGCACAAAACGGTGCTGAAATTTATGGATAAGTTTGCGTTGATAGGCAAAATCCATGACCGATAAAAAGGGCTGATGATGCCGCAAACACAGTTTAAAAAGGGCTTGTCCTGCCTTGTGATACGAAAAAAAGGTTTCTAAAGGATGTGTTTTTACGCCTCCTGGTGCAATCAAAATGAGCCTTTCGAGGGGCTTTTTTGCCCTACTACACATTCCCATTGCTGTTTTTCCGCCCATACTAAAGCCCAATATTGTTACTTTTTGGTAGGAGAGTTTCGCCTCGATGAGCTCCCAAAATTTTGGAAAAAAATCTAAGCCCCAAGTCCATTCGGAATTGTCCCAAATTGTTTGCCCATGCAAAGGTTGGTCTATGGTCAAAATTTGCCAATTTTCGGGGATAGTTTCAAAAACAGGCAAAAATAGTTCTTTCGTTTGCTGATAGCCATGAAAGCAAATCAACAAATTATCGCCCTTACCACAATGCAAAGCAGAAATAGAGATGCCAGCCAAGTCAAAACTTAGCGGTTGCCAAGGTTGCATATTTTCTATTTTGTTATTCTGATGTCCAACCATGAAAAGCCGAAAGGCGCGTCATTAATTCATCTTTTTTGCGCACCGCTACATCTACTAAGCTATTATCTTCCATCACTAATTGGCTTGTTTTTGTGCGAATCCATTTTTTGATGTAAAACAGATTGACAAGATGCGATTTATGTGGACGAAAAAACTCAGATTCAGGGAGCAAATTTTCGTATTCTTTTAAGGTCTTGGAAACCACAATTTTCGTTTTGTCTTTTAGGTAAAAAGTAGTATAATTGCTTTCCCCTTCGCAGCGGATAATGTCCTCGATTTTGACAAAAAGTAAGCCGTCATTTGCAGGCAGCCCAATTTTAGTAATCTTTTTTTGTTGGATATTTTCCTTCACAATTTCCATTTTTTGCTGCGATTCAGGTTGCATTTTTTGCTTCCGTACACGATCTAGGGTATTACGCAAAGGCTTGATTTGCACAGGTTTAAGCAAATAATCTAGGGCTGCACACTCAAAAGCCTTGAGCGCGTATTGATTATAAGCCGTAGCAAATACAATTTGAAAATCAATGTTATCAAAATAATCTAACAAAGAAAAACCAGAAGCACCCGGCATTTCGATGTCTAAAAACACCACATCAGGCTTATGAAGCTGAATCGCTTTTACGCCATCTGGGACATTATGCTGAATATCAACGACTTCTACGTCTTGACAAAATTCTGTCAGCAAACTGTTTAAAGCATTAGAGGCATTTAATTCGTCATCAATAATTAATGCTCGTACGATTTGTTTGTCATTTTTGGTCATAAACTTGCTTATAATGAATTAAATAAGGGCAATTTTATAAGTACTTGGTAATAATTAATTTGCGTTAAAATCATTTTCCTTTATCAATTATTATTTATCCATTACTTACATTTTCATCTTCTTCAATCGTCCATTCGTCTTTTATGGGGATATACAAAACCACGCGTGTTCCTGCGCCTTCTTTGTTTTCATGGTATAAATCCGTAATTTCGACATTCAATTGACTATTGTGAATATTGTTTAGAAGTTCTAAACGCTCTTTAGTAACTTCCATTCCTACAGATTTATGCTCTTTGGGTCGCCAAGCGTTCAATTCTGCAGATTTTTTTCGCCCAATTCCATCATCTTCTATCGTACAAACAAGGAAATTGTCCTGCTTTTTGATATCAATCGAAAGTAAACCATAACCGACTTTGTGCATTAGCCCATGACGAATGGCGTTCTCAATATAAGGCTGCAACAACATGGGTGGAATTTCGATAAAATCAGCATCAACATCTTCTGCTACATTTAATTGAAAGCCAAAACGGTTGCTAAAGCGTTGAGACTCAAGGTTAATATAGGAAATTAACAGTGCCAACTCTTCAGAAAGCAAAATGACATCGGCGCGAGAATGGTCTAAGAATTTTCGAATCAAACTCGAAAGCTCATCTAAATACTCTAAAGCAAGGCGTTTATCATTTGCCAAAATGAAATTTTGAATAGTAGTGATGGCATTAAAGATAAAGTGGGGGTTCATTTGAGAGCGCAAGGCTTCTAAACGAGAATACGCCAGCTGCTTTTCTAGTGTGTTATTCATTTTTAAGGACATTTAGCTCCAAATATGCAATTTTTGGGGCAAAATTCAAACCAAAAATAAAATTCACCTAAAATTTATCATTTTTAGCAGAATTATCGTGAGTTTTGCAAATGCAACCAAAAAGAGAAATCAGATGAAAAATAAAATTCTAATCTTATTTGTATTGATAACCAATGGTTTATATGCTCAACTAAAATCGAATCGTTATTCTATTGGAATAAATCTCACGCCACTTATTTTACAAACAGTGGATATTCGAGTGGCAAAGGCAATTCACCAAAATTTGACGGTAGAAGCTGCTTTAGGTTTTAGGCATCAAACGCGCGAAAATATTTGGGAAGGTTATCCCCTTCTTTCAGATTATGTTCATTTTAAAAATAACAGCCAATTTGCGATGTTGAGTTTTAAGTTTTGC
This sequence comes from Bacteroidia bacterium, assembly GCA_046160275.1. Classification (GTDB taxonomy): domain Bacteria; phylum Bacteroidota; class Bacteroidia; order J057; family J057; genus JBJXHA01. The sequence continues at coordinate 3,034 of JBJXHA010000341.1, forward strand.
GACAGGTATTATGACGAGTATCCTTATTTAGCATTGAATACAACCTTTTTGCGGTTAAATGAGTATTTTGCAGACAGTTTGGACAATGCCACCCAAACGATTTATGAGTATAAGTCCAATAAAAGCTATAATTGGGGCATTAGCGCGAGTGTAGGTTATGTTTTTCATCTAAAATCGCAACTGTATTTAGATGCGTCTGTACAGTTAGGTTATGCTTCTCCCAAAAATCACCCAGAGCAATATTACTTGCCCAGTGTAGGTTACTCCATGTATGGCACAGCTGATTTGTTTTCGATAAAAGGGTTGATGCTTCAGCCAAATTTGGTTTTAAAATATCGTTTGAAGTAAAGTAAACATTTAGGAAAAAGAACTCGGCAAGAATTAGTTTACATTAATACTTTCACTTAAAACATTGACAATAAACGAGTTAAAATCATTATCACTTATTAATTATCCATTATTTAAGCGCGTAAAGCACGTACAAATTCATCTCTTGTAATAAATCGCCCGCCAAAAGAAGCCAAGTGTTCTGTTTCCATTTGGCAATCAATGAGTTGTACTCCTTCACTTTGTAATTGTTTGATGTAGGTAATAAAAGCGGCTTTGGAAGCATTGCTTACCTTTGCAAACATAGATTCCCCACAAAATACATTTCCAACACGAACACCATACAAACCGCCCACTAATTCGCCATTTTGCCAAGCCTCTACCGAATGTGCGTGTCCAAGTTGATGTAATTTTAGGTAAGCATTCATCACCTCGCGCGTAATCCAAGTACCGCTTTGCCCTTCTCTTGGAGCTTGTTTGCAGTTGAGAATCACTGATTTAAAGTTTTGATTTACGGTAATTTCGAAAATATTGCGCGTAAGCACTTGGCGCATAGAGCGCGACACTTTTAATTCTTCGGGATAAAGTACAAAACGCGGGTCGGGCGACCACCACAAAATCGGCTTACGATTATACCAAGGAAAAATCCCCATTCGATAAGCTAATAATAGTCGCTGTGGGCTTAAATCGCCCCCTACTGCCAACAATCCATCATCCTCCGATAGCTCAACGGGAGGGAAAATCACTTCTTCTGATAAAGCAAAAATAGGCATTGTATAGTGTATTTCATGCAGAAAGGCTGCAAAATTCCTCTACAAAGTTAATCATTTTTTCAAAAAAAAAAGAAGCCGCCGCCACGCTTTCTTTGTAATCCCCTCATTTTCTCTTACTTTTGCCTGCAAAACATCGTTATTATTTAAAAAAAATGCGAAATTTTCTCCTCCTCCTCCTCTGTTTGGGCGTTTTTTCTAGCACTTTTGCCCAAGAAAAGGTAAAGCTCAAAAAAAATGATTTGGCGCAATTGCAAAAGAGAATGGTAGGTTCTTTTCATTCTGAAGCGCAATCGAAAAGAGATACCAATTATTTTCATATCTGCCTGAACATGGTGCCAATTTGGAAAAAAAGTACCGATGGCTATTGGCTATATGTAGAGCAAGCTACGGCTTCTGCGATGCAACGCCCTTACCGCCAGCGTGTGTATCATGTTTTTCAGCAAGATGAATTTACGCTCGTGAGCCAAGTGTATGAACTGCCCAATCCTTATCGCTTTGCAGGGGAATGGAAAAAAGAAGAGCCTTTGGCAAATTTAACGAAAGATTCTTTGTTGGTAAAAGATGGTTGCGCCATTTATTTGAATAAAAATCAAAAAGGGGATTTTTACGGCAGTACGCCTGGAAAAGAGTGTCCTAGTGCTTTGCGCGGGGCAAAATATGCAACGTCTGAAGTTGTCATTGAAAAAAAGCGCATTATTTCATGGGACAGAGGGTTTAATGCCAAAGATGAACACGTTTGGGGCG